>NZ_JAGPYA010000050.1:0-52614 GCF_018070245.1 Micromonospora sp. M61
GGCGCTGGTCCGGGTCACCCGGGACGCCGTGGCCGGAGTGCGCTGGTGCGGGTTCACCGCCCTGCGCGCCGGCGAACCCGCCGGTGTGGCCGCCTCCGACGAGCGGCTGGCCGGGCTGGACGACCTGCGACACGGGCCGGACTCGCCGGCGATGAGCGCCATCCAACTCCGCGAGATGATCCTCGCCGCCGATCTGGCCGGCGAGACCCGCTGGCCGGTCTGGACGGCGCGCGCCCGGGATCTCGGCGTGCGCGGGGTCATCTCCGCGCCGGTGGACATCGACGACCAGGTGATCGGCGCGATCAACCTCTACGCCGCCTCGCCGGAGCTGCTGACCCCGCAACACCAGTTGACCGCGATGCTGCTCGCCGAACACGCCGGCCTGCTGCTGGCGGCCGTCCGTGACCGCAAGCGGCAACTCACGCTCGCCGGCGAGCGGGACGCCTCGCTGCTGCACGACGGGGTGGTGGGCCAGGCCGTCGGGGTGATCATGACTCAGCGCGGGTGCCCGCCAGCTGAGGCCCTCGACGTGCTGCGCACCGCCGCGTCGTCATTGGACATTCCGCTGCGCGAGGTGGCCGAGCGACTGGTCCGGACGGTCTCCCGCCCTCGCGACGCCTGACCGACCACGTGTCGCGCAGCCTGCTCGGCGTTGGCGGCACCGCGCTGATCGACTCGGGTTCCTTGATACCGGGGTATCCGGGGCTCTTGGATGGCCCGGTTTCCTGAATCCCGAGTCGATCAGGCGTGTGGGTTCTTCCCTGTTAGATCTTCGGGTGACGACCCTCAGTGTTGCCCCGTCGATCCCCTTTGGCGGGTGCGTTGGGTGCCGAGGACCGGCACCGTAGTAGCAAGTGATCACCCCGTGCTCCATCGGTGGACCGATCTCCGTGAGCGTGAGGCAGCGTGCCGGATCGACCCCGGCGACGTCTTGCTGGTCGATCCGGACCAGCGGGTTGACGCTCGGCTGAGGTTGTACCTGACGCGTTCCTCGTTCGCCCGGCTGGCCCGGGAGACCAGGCGAAACTGCACTGTGGCCGTTCAGCCCCGCGGTGCGACCCGGATGCGGTTCCCGTCGGGATCGGCTGCGAGGAAGGTCAGCCCAAACCCCGCATCATGCGGCTCCTGCAGGATCGTGACCCCCTTGGACTGCCACTGCTTGAAGATCGCGACGACCTCGTCGGGTCCACCGCCGCCGATGGCCAGGCAAACCTCACTGGTACGCGGGACGTCCGGCGACAGATCCTCGAACTGGCCAGACCACACAGCGAGGTCAGCGCCCGGCCCGAGGTCAAAGGTGATGTATCCCGGAGTCTCGAACGAGGGGTTCATGTCAAGGAGGTCGCCGTAGAAACGAGCTGCGGCGGGAGCGTCGTTCACGTAGACGATGGACACGACGGATCTGGTCATGGTTGTTCCTTCTCGCTGGTCGTAGGTGCGCACCCGCCAGCCTGGCCGGAATATGCGCCGTATCGTGTCGCAATTTCCTGGAAAACTCCGCGTGTGAACCCGGACCGCTTCTTCGCACTGATGCTGCTGCTCGAATCGAGGGATGGCGCGACCACCCAGGAACTTGCCTCGGCGCTCGGGGTTTCCCTCCGAACCATCACCCGGGACCTGAACTGGCTCCGCGACGCAGGTCTGCCGGTGACCGCACACCGGGGCCGCCTCGGCGGCGTGACCATGCTGCCCGGGTCCGGGCTCGACCTCACGCGACTCACGCCTGGCGAGCATGATCATCTTTCGCTCATCGGGCTGGATGAGAAGCAACGCGCGGAGCTCAACGCATCGGCCGAAAGCCGACGCGCGCTCGCCAAGCTCGCCGCGACACAGTCACGTCGAGTTCATGAGCACCTGCCGCTCACCGACGTCGTGCACGTGGACAGCCGTCCCTGGCACCAGACACGAGCTTCCGGCACGACTCCGGCTTCACTGATCGGCGCCGTGCGGCGAGGTCGCCAGCTACGGATTGAGTACGACAGCCCTCGCGAGCCATGCCCACGGGACCTGGTCGTGGATCCCTACGGGCTGCTCGCCAAGGCCGGCATCTGGTACCTCGTCGCCGACTGTGCCCGAGTGCCACGGATGTACCGACTCGAACGGATCACCACGTGGAAGGAAGTCGACCAGCCACGACGGCTCCGCGAAAACCACACCCTGGCCACCGTCGCTGCAGCGCTCATTGATCAGTGGGAACGTAACCACGCGATAGAGGTCAGCGCCACCATCGACCAGACCCAGATCGAGCGAGCGCAACGGATCTTTGGCCTACGACTCGTCCGGGACGACGATGAAGAATCCGCCACCGGCCACAAGGTGACGATTCGCTTCCTGCATCTGGAGGACGTGCGAGCACTGTTGCCGTTCGGGAACGCCGTCACTGTGCACGGCCCCACCGAAGCCAGGGCTCACCTCCGCGACCTCGCCACCAACCTTGCCCACCACTACGCGCCGTCACCAACGTTCTGAACAGCAACACCTGGTCGTCCTCCTCGCGCTGTCGACCGAGCAGGAGGGCAAAGGTGCCCCCTGGCCGCTCGTCGTCGACGGCGCTGAAGCAGTAGCGCACGCCAGAACCCGTCGGCAAGCTCGATCGGCCGGATCGCCGCCGCAACACGCGGGGACGTGACAGGGAAGACGGGTGCCCGTTTCCGCGCGGTGCCCGTTCTCCCTCTCGGCGGCGAGTCGGGCGGCATCGTTTCGTCCCAGCCGGTCTCGGGTAGCACTCTGGTCAGGTGAGCTGCGCCGACCTGGGGGAGGACCGATGCAGAGCCGGCTGCGCGTGCAGGGCCACCCGATCCAACCGATGCTGGTGACGTTCCCGCTCGGGCTCTTCGTCAGCGCCACCGTCTTCGACCTCACCGATGTCATCGGCGGGCCGGCGTTCCTCGGCGAGGTCGGCTACTGGACCGGCGTCGCCGCCCTCGTCGCCGCGGCACTGACCGCGGTGGCCGGCATGGTCGATCTGTGGGACGTGCCGGTCGACCGCACCCGCCGCACGGCGGTCGCGTTCAACCTGGTTAACGCGGTGATGGCCGGCATGTTCCTGCTTACCTGCCTGGTCCGGTCGCAGTCACCGGAGCACGGCGCGTCGGCCGCGATCCTGATCACCGAGCTGGTCGCGTTGGCCGCCGGTGGCATCGGCGTGCACCTGGGCGCCCGGCTGATGCGCCAGTTCGACGCCGGCCGTTCCGAGACCGGCGGCCTCGACGCACTCGCCAACGGCACCGTCGAGATCGTCCGCCCGCGCCCCTGATGCGCACTGCCGGCAGAGCATTACAGGCCCCACGCTGCCGGCCCCGCGCCTGCCGGCCCCTGATCCGACCCGCCTGGTTCGTCCGACCTGTGACCCGGTTGGACGGGCGGTGACCGGTCCGGCCGGTCGGCCCTGATCCGACCCGCCCGGGCGGACCGTGGCGGTGGCGGGCGCAAATGAGTTGCCGGTCGGGTGGCCGGCCGGTGAGGCTGACCGCCATGACCGATCTACGGAACGCCGAGGAGTTGATCGCCGAGGCAGCAGCCGCGCCGATCGACGGTTGGGGCTTCGACTGGCTGTCCGGCCGGGCTACCGAGGAGCGTCCACAGTGGGCGTACGCCCGACTGGTCGCCGATCGGATGGCGCGCGCCACCGCCGCTCTGGACGTGGACACCGGCGGCGGCGAGGTGCTCGCCGAGGTGCCGCGTCCGCCGAAGCTGCTGATGGCCACCGAGGGCTGGCCGCCCAACGTGGAGGTTGCCCGGCGCACCCTGCGCCGGGTGGGCGCGACGGTGGTGGCGGTCGACCCGGACGGGCCGCTGCCCTTCCGCGACGCCTCGTTCGACCTGGTGGTCAGTCGGCATCCCGTGCGGACCGACTGGGTGCAGACCGCTCGGGTGCTGCGGCCGGGCGGGACGTTCCTGTCCCAGCAGATCGGGGCGGGCACCATGCGGGAGTTGAGTGAGGCGATCCTCGGCCCGCTGCCGCCGCCGGCCCACCGGCATCCCGAACACGCGGCGGCCGCCGCCGAAGACGCTGGTCTGCGGGTGGTCGACCTGCGTCGGGCGACCCTGCGGTCGACCTTCTCCGACATCGGTGCGGTGGTCTGGTTCCTGCGCAAGGTGATCTGGACGGTGCCCGGGTTCACCGTGGACCGCTACCGCGAACAACTCCTGGCCCTGCACGATCGCATCACCACCGAGGGCCCCTTCACCGCCCACGCCCAACGCTTCCTCATCGAGGCGACCCGGCCCTGACCCCTGACCGCGGCGATCATGCACTTGTGGTGCCCCGCAAAAGTGGTGCACCGGGCCAAGCCGCCCACCACAAGTCCATGATCGACCGGCGGGGCGGGGCGGGGCGGGGCGGGGCGGGGCAGGGCAGGGCAGACTAGTGGTGGTCCTTGTGGTGGGTTGCCAGGACATCGGCGCCGAAGTCGCTGGCGGGGCGGCGTAGCACTGTGTGGGCGTGGTTGCCGTCGGCGCTCGTGTTGTCGTACTCGATCAGCAGGTCGTCGCCCTGCACCCGGTAGTAGTGCCGCTGCCCGGGATGGGTCGGCCCGGCCCAGGCGAAGTGCAGCCGGCCGGCGTCCAGTCGGCGCGCCTCGCGGATGGCCAGCTCGGGCGGCAGCCGGTCCAGGTAGAGCGCGACCACCTGGTCGAGCAGTGCGCGCCCGGTCGGCCCCAACCGGTCGGACGGCACGCCGAGCGGCTCCAGCGGGGCGTCGACCTGCCCGCGGGTGGCGCTGATGATGTCCGCGGGCGCCTCGTCGGCGATGATCGCGGCGGATCGCTCGGCCGGCCCGATCGCGTCGAGCAGTGCCCGGCCCAGGTCCTCCTCGATGCCGAGTGGGCGGGAGACCGGGCGGCCGGCGTAGCGGACGGCTGCCGGGTTGGCGCCGAAGAAGATCGGTGCGGGGGAGACCTGACCGTCCACCACTGTCATGTTCACCGACAGGTGGTGCCCTTCGAGTCGCCACGCCCAGCGGTCGTCGCGCGCCGGGTCACCGAACACGGCCACCCAGTAGTCACCGCTGTGCCGCCCGCGGTGCCAGCCTTCGGCGCGGTCCAGCACCTCCTCCAGCGCGATGATCGCCATCGCCTGGGCGTACGCCGAAGGGCTGAGCGCGGTGGCCAGCAACCGGTGCGCGGCCTTGCGGCCGGCGACGTCGAGCTCGGCGAGGCAGACGCCGGGCCGGGGTCGAGGCCGGTACTCCAGCCAGCGTCGGGACGACTCGTCGTCGAACGGGTGCACGGCGCTGTCGCGGGCGGCGGGGTCGAGCGCGGCCAGCAGCGTGGTGCCGGCGGCCCGCATCTGCTCGGGCAGGGGATCTTCCACCGACCCTGTATACCGGCCCGTCGGCGCTGGTGTCAGCCGGCGCGCAGTAGCTCCGTCATCTCCGGCAGGTCGAAGAACTGCGCGGTCTCCAGCGCCGAGGGGTTGCCGTGTGCCGGGTCGGCGCCGGCGGCGAGGAGCGCGCGGACCGCTTCGGTGCTGCTGCGGAACACCGCGGCGGCCAGCGCGGTCTGACCCCGGTCGTTGGCCCGGGAGTGGTCGGCGCCGCGACTGAGCAGGGCGGCCACCGTGTCCGGGTGGGCGTGGTACGCGGCCAGGATCAGCAGCGTGTCGCCCTTGTCGTTGGTGAGGTTGACGGGCAGGCCGGCGTCGAGCTGTGCGGCCAGCTCCTCGGTGGAGCCGGCCCGGGCCAGGTCGAACATCCGGTGCGCGAACGCCAGCGTCTCGGCGTCGAGGTGGTCGGTCACCGGTCCAGGTTAGTCGCAGCGGTCCTGATACGTTGCTCGGCCGGTGTGCTGGGGGAGGGGTCCGATGGCGGAGACGGTGTACGTGGGCAACGCGGGTGTCGACGGTGCCACCAATGCCGGTTGGTTGCTCGGGCACTTCGCGCCGCCGGGGGAGATCCGGCACAGCGCCGACGTCGAGGTGAAGTGGGGAGTGCACCCGCCCGGGCAGGCCCGGTCCCAGTGGGCGACCGGGGAGCGGCGCACCACTCTGCTCGTACTCATCGAGGGGTGCTTCCGGGTGGAGCTGCCGGACCGCACGGTACGGCTGGCCGCGCCGGGCGACTACGTGGTGTGGGGTCGGGGAGTGGACCACTCCTGGTTCGCGGAGCGCGCGTCGGTGGTCCTGACCGTGCGGTGGCCCTCGCTGCCCGGCTACCGGGTGGACCCGCCGGTGCTGCGCTGATCGACACCGGGTCTGACCTGCGTCCCAGCAGGTGGAATTACCTACTAAACCTATAGGCTTTGCCGTCTAGAGTACGAGGGCACCCCGCCGAACGACCCGCGAGGAACCGCCATGACGCACCGCCGCCCGGAGCCCGACCTGCTCACCGTCGCCGCCCGGTGGGCCGACCCGGCCGGCTGGCCGGTCGCGCTGCGCTTCGACCCGGCCGAGCGCTGGTACGCGCGCCTCGACGTCGGCGACGACCACGAGGTGTGGGCACTGAGCTGGCTGCCCGGGCAGGGCACCGACCTGCACGACCACGGTGGTTCGGCCGGAGGGTTCCGGGTCGTCAGCGGCACGCTCACCGAGGAGACGGTCGCCGCCGGCCGGTTGCGCCCACGACTGCTGCCCGCCGGCGCCGGTCGCCGCTTCGGCCCCCGACACGTGCACCAGGTGACCAACCAGGGGCCGGCGCCGGCGGTCAGCGTGCACGTCTACCGGCCGGCGTTGCTGCGGATGACCCGCTACCACCTGGTGGACGGGCGGCTGCGGGTCGCCGAGGTCGCCGAAGCCGGCCGGTCCTGGTGACCGCGGCGAGCCCACGATCCACTCCCTGTCACCGGAAGGAACCGATCATGCAGGTAACCGCCGAGCACTGTCCGGCCCCCGTGCCGCCGCCGGGCTCCCGGGGCATCGACGAGATCCTGGCCGCCGCGCGTGCCCGGCTCCACCGGTTGGACCCGGAGCGCGCGCACCTGGCGTACCGGGCCGGAGCACTGCTGGTCGACATCCGACCGGCAGCGCAGCGGGCCGCGCACGGCGTGGTGCCGGGCTCGCTCACTGTCGAGCGCAACGTGCTGGAATGGCGCTTCGACCCACGCTGCCCGGCCCGACTGCCGCAGGCGGTCGACTACGACGTACCGGTGATGATCCTCTGCCAGGAGGGCTACACCTCGTCGCTGGCCGCCGCCGCCCTGCAGGACGTCGGCCTGCACCGGGCCACCGACGTGGTCGGCGGCTTCGCGGCCTGGCGGATCGCCGGCCTGCCAGCCCTCGGCCCGACCCCGCTGCACACCTCCCCACTCGCGTCCCCCGTCAAGACCGGGTGGGCGCGCCGCTGACCGTCACGCCGCACCCGGCGTGGCGGGCGTACCGCCACTCAGGAGGCACCATGTCCGTCGTCGCCATCCCCACGCGCCGCCACCCGGGCACCCGCCCGGCCCGCCCGCGCACCGGTCCGACCCTCACCATCACCATCGACCTCGTCCCCGGGCCGCTGAGCCCCCGGCTGGCCCGGTTGGTGCAGCTGCTCGGCGAGCTGGCCGAGTCGGGGGAGGGTCAGCTGCGTACCGTAGAGGACGTGGTGCCCGCGCCGCGACCGGCCGCGAGCCCCGCCGCCGGCGCGCCGTCCGCCGACACCGCCCACGTCCGCATCCTGGCCGGCTCGCGGATGGTCCGCCAGGGCGACCGGGTCGTCCCGCTGACCCGCATCGAGTACGAGCTGCTGCTGTTCCTGGCCGAGCGGCCGCGCCGGGTCTTCACCCGCCTCCAGCTGCTGTCCAGTGTGTGGGGGTACGAGCACGCGGTGGCCCGGACCGTGGACGTGCACGTTCGACGGCTGCGCGCCAAGCTGGACGGCTCGGAGGTGGTAACCACCGTCTACGGGGTTGGTTACCGGTTGGCCGACGAGGCGCGGATCAGCGTGGACCACAGCCGATAAGCCCTGGTCCGGCGGCCTGCGAGCATCCCGGTGAACCGGGCGGGGACCCCCGTATCGGGGCATCTCGGCGACTCTGCTGTAATCATCAGGCTTCGTACGCAGAGCGAGCGTCTGGCTCCGATGTGTTCGTCAATTGTCACATTCATGCAACGCAGCCGCCTCTTGATTCTCGCCCGGGTGCCGGGAAGCATCGATGAAGCGGCGTCCCGGGCCGTGGGGAGATACCCGGACCAGCCCAAGGAGGACCATGTCGGTCAGCCCTGCCTCGTCGCGCGCCGGATGGCATACGTCGCAACCCGCGGTGCCCGGTCGACCGCCCGGCGGTCAGCGTCGCCCGGCGAACACCGCGACGCCCGTGCTCACCGTGACGCTGTCCATCCCGCTGGCCTGTGAGGAGTCGCTGACCCCAGCGGCACGTCGGCTGCTCGAAGCCGCCCGGGAGATGCTGGAGCGCGGCGAGGGCGTGATCATCGGGTCCGTTCCGACCGAACGCCGCCCCGACCAGGCGCCCGCCAACCGGTCACCGACCCGGGCCCTCAGCCCGACCATCCCGGCCCTGCACATCCTCGCCTCGTCCCGCTCGGTGCTGCGCGACGACGAGCCGCTGCCGCTGACCCGGCTGGAGTTCGACCTGCTGCTGCACCTGGTCGCCCACCCGCGCCGGGTGTTCACCCGGCTGCAACTGCTCAACGCCGTCTGGGGCTACGAGCACGCCGGCGTACGCACCGTCGACGTGCACGTGCGTCGGCTGCGCGGCAAGGTCGGCGTGGACGTACCCCTGGTCACCACCGTCTACGGCGTGGGCTACCGGCTGGCCGACGACGCCCGGGTCACCATCGACCGCAGCAGCTGACCGGCGTCACCCGCCCACCCGACGCGGGGCAGGATGGTCCGGTGCGCATCCGTCCCATCTCGCCCGACCTGCTCGTCACCGAGCTGACCGGCCGGCTGGCCGACGCCGCCACCCGTGCCGCGACCACCGGGCCCACCCGGCTGCGGGTGGCGGTGGACGGTGCTCCCGCCGCCGGCCCGGACGAGCTGGCCGCCGCGCTCGTCGACCCGCTACGCGCTCGGGGCCGTCCGGTGCTGCACGTACGCGCCACCGACTTCCTCCGCCCCGCGTCCCTGCGCTACGAGCTGGGCCGCACCAACCCGGACTCCTTCTACGAGAACTGGGTCGACGAGGCCGGCCTGCGCCGGGAGGTGCTCGACCCGGCCGGCCCGGGCGGCACCGGGCGGGTGCTCCCGTCGCTCTGGGACGCCGACGCCGACCGGGCCAGCCGTGCTCACTACGTCGACCTGCCACCCGGAGGCGTCGTCCTCGTCAGCGGCCCGCTGCTGCTCGGCGGCGGTCTGCCCTTCGACGTCACCGTCCACCTGGAGCTGTCCCCGGCGGCGCTGCGGCGACGCACCGAACCGGCCCAAAAGTGGGCGCTGCCCGCCTTCGACCGCTACGCCGAGGAGGTCGTACCGGCGAGCTTCGCCGACGTGGTGGTACGAGCCGACGACCCCCGCCGCCCCGCGCTCGTGGAGCCCGGCGGAGACGGCTGACAAGCCCCGGGAATTCGCCGGTTTGCCCGGCCGATCCCGTGGGTAATCGCCCGGCTCACAGAGCGCAGGTGATCGCCCGCGCACCGTTTGCGACCGTGACCGGGGCTTCACGCCGCCGGCACCCGGTTCACAGTGAGCCACAGGCCCAGGAAAGGCAGGCAGCGATGCTCGTCCACGACACGGTCGGTACGACCCGTTCCCAGACGGAGATCGACCAGATCCGGCTCTCCCTGCAGGCGCGCTACGACGAGCTGACCGCCGAGTACGACCAGGCCGTGCTCCAGAGCCAGGTGCTGCGGCTGGTGGAGGTCGGCGACACCGCCGGCGACGACCAGGCCGACAGCGGCACCAAGACCGCCGAGCGGGACACCGCGCAGTCCCTGTTGCGCACCATCCTCGACCGCCGCGCCCAGTACGAGCACGCGCTCGGCCGGCTCGCCGAGGGCACCTACGGCTGGTGCGAGGGCTGCTCGGCGGCGATCCCGGTGGAGCGACTGGAGATCTTCCCGGCCGCCACCACATGTGTGACCTGCAAGCAGACCCGCGAACGGCGGGCGGCCTGAGCGACGTCAGCGGTTGCCGGTCGGTCCGTGACGCGATGGATTTGAACCATGGGTGACATCCTCGTGGGCACCGCGTCCTGGACCGACCGCACCTTGCTGGACTCGGGTTGGTACCCGCAGACGGCGGACACCCCGGAGAAGCGGCTGGCCTACTACGCGCGGCAGTTCCCGCTGGTCGAGGTGGACGCCACCTACTACTCGCCGCCCGCCGAGGCGACCGCGAAGCTGTGGGCCGAGCGCACGCCGGCCGGTTTCACCTTCAACATCAAGGCGTTCAGTCTACTGACCGGGCATCCCACCCGGGTCAGCGCCCTCTACAAGGACCTGCGTCCGGAGACCGACAAGAAGAACGTCTACCCCGACGACCTGCCCGCGCAGTCGTACGAGGAGGTCTGGACGCGCTTCCTGTCCGCCCTGGACCCGCTGGTCGAGGCGGGCAAGCTGGGTGCGCTGCTGTTCCAGTTCCCACCCTGGTTCACCATCAAGCGGGCCAACAAGCAGTACCTGCTGGAGGTGGCGAAGCGCTGCGCGCCGCTGCGCCCGGTCTACGAGTTCCGGCACGCCTCCTGGTTCGACGGCGACAACGCCGACGAGACCCTGGCCTTCCTGCGCGAGCACAAACTGCCGTACGTCTGCGTGGACATGCCGCAGGGCCACCGCTCGTCGCTGCCCCCGATCCTGGCCGCCACCGCGGACCTCGCCGTGGTGCGTTTCCACGGTCACAGTGACAAGTGGACCAGCAAGGACATCCACGAGAAGTTCGGCTACCACTACTCCAAGCGGGAGCTGGCCGACTGGGCGCCGAAGCTGCGCGAGCTGGCCGACGAGGCCGGCCAGACGCACGTGTTGATGAACAACTGCTACCGCGACTACGCGCAGACCAACGCGAAGACCCTCGCTGGCCTCCTTGACGCCAACTGACCTCACCCGATCCGGGTGGGGCCGGGTCACCCGCAGCGCCGGCAGGCTGGGGACGGTGGGTACGACCGCCCGGGGGTGGTCGACGCCGCAGACGACACGGAGGTGACGGGGATGACGGTTCGAGTGGTGACGGATCGACGGCGCGGTGCCGTCCTGCACGTGGTCGGTACGGCGGACAACGCCCGCCGCGCGCCGCAGGGCAGCCCGGTGCGGGCACGCCGCGGCCCATCGGGGCCGCCTCGCCGCGCCGATGACCGACGGTGGGACAGCGTGGAACGGGGGTCGACCGATGGCTGACTCGATGATCTCAGCGTTCGAGTCCTCGCTGGACAAGACGAACCTCATTCTCAAGGACATCGAGAACGCCTACGGCTGGCCGAAGGAACGGCGCAACCAGTCGTACGCGGCTCTGCGCACGGTGCTGCACCTGCTGCGCGACCGGCTGCCCGTGGACGAGAGCGTCGAGTTCGCCCAGCAGTTGCCGGTGCTCGTGCGGGGGATCTACTTCGACGGCTGGGTGCCGTCCGACGTGCCGATCAAGCTCAACCGGGACGACTTCCTCTACGAGGTCCGTCAGGGCTTCCCGTACGACGCGGAGGGCGGCCCGGAACGGGTGACGCAGGTGGTGCTGGACACCCTGCGCCGACACGTCACCCAGGGCGAGTGGCAGGACGTGAAGGACACCATGCCCAAGGACCTCGCCAAGATGATGCCGTGACGGCCTGACGCTCGTGAGCCCGCCCGAGGAACGCCTCGGGCGGGCTCAGTCGCCGGAGGTGTCCGCCTCGGCCGGCGTCGGCACCCGCGACACCGGGTGCCCGGCCGCCCGGGCCAGCGCGGCGAACGCGACAGCGTCCACGATGGCGGCGCCGCCCGGGTCGTTGTTGAAATAGACGTACGCCGGCTCGTCCTCGCCGAAGGCGTCGGTCAGCCGCCGCACCCATGAGGTGAGCGCCGCGCGGCCGTAGCGGGGCCACGGCCGTGCCCGCCCCTCGTGCAGGCGCAGGTACCCGAAGTCCGTGGTGCGCCAGCGCGGAGCGACCGGGCGCCCCAGCCGGTCGGCCCAGACCAGCGCGGCCCGACGCCGTTCCAGCACCGCCCGGGTGGCGTCGGTCCACCAGGAGGGGTGCCGGGGCTCGACGGCGACCCGCACCTCGGCCGGGAACAGCCGCAGGGTCGCGTCGAGCGCGTCGACGTCCGCCCGGAGGTTCGGCGGCAGTTGCAGCAGCACCGGGCCGAGACGGTCACCGAGCGCGGTGGCGCGACCGAGGAACCGGGCCACCGGCTCGTCCGGATCGCGCAGCCGCTTGATGTGGGTGAGGTAGCGGCTCATCTTCACCGCCACGCAGAAATCCGCCGGTGTGCGCGCCCGCCAGGCGGCGAAGGTCTCCCGCTCCGGCAGCCGGTAGAAGGCGTTGTTGACCTCGACCGTGGCGAACCCGGCCGCGAAGTGCTCCAGCCAGAGCCGCTGCGGCAGTTGTTGCGGGTAGAAGCGGCCCCGCCAGTCCCGGTACTGCCAGCCGGACGTGCCCACCAGGATCACCACCCCATCCTGGCACTCTCGGCCGCCGCTCGCGAACTGCCCGTGTCGCCCCGGTTCGGCGTCTACGGTGAGGGTTAGAGAAGATCGCGCGTGGGGTACCACCCGCAGCACGACGGACCCCGGCGCACGGCGGGGCGGCACACCCAAGGGAGTACCGATGGCACTCAACGATGACGACATGCAGACCATGGGCGGCGGCGGCGCGGAGGGCCCGGCCGACGGTGGCGCGACCCCCGGTCAGCACGACGGTGGCGCCGACGGTGGCGCGGAAGGTCCCGCCGACGGTGGTGCCACCCCGGGTCAGCACGACGGCGGCGCCGATGGCAGCGCGGAGGGTCCCGCCGATGGCGGTGCCACCCCGGGTCAGCACGACGGTGGCGCCGACGGTGGCGCGGAGGGTCCCGCCGACGGTGGTGCCACCCCGGGTCAGCAGGACGGCGGCGCTGACGGCAGCGCCCGGTAGCGGCACATCATGACGCACCTCGACCCGCCGGGCGGCCACGGCCGCCCGGCGGTTCCGTCCGCGAACGCCGCCGAGGCACTGGCCCGTTGCGTCTCGGTCGAGCCGGCCAAGTTCGCCGCCGCGCACTGGGGACACACCCCGCTGCTCTCCCGCGCCGCCGAGCTGCCCAACGCATCCGGCTTCGCCGACCTGCTCAGCCCCGCCGACGCCGACGAGCTGCTCAGCCGGCGCGGTCTGCGTACCCCCTTTCTGCGCGTCGCCAAGGACGGCCAGTTGGTGCCGGCGGCGCGCTGGACCGGCGGTGGTGGCGCGGGCGCCGAGATCGGCGACCAGGTGCTCGACGAGCGGGTCCTGGAGCAGTACGCCTCCGGCGCCACGCTCGTGTTGCAGGGTCTGCACCGGATCTGGCCACCGCTCGTCGACTTCGCCCGTGACCTGGGCCTCGCGCTCAACCAGCCGTTACAGATCAACGCCTACCTCACCCCGGCGGGCAGCCAGGGCTTCGCCACCCACTACGACACCCACGACGTGTTCGTCCTCCAGGTCGACGGCCGCAAACACTGGCGGATCCACCCGCCGGTGCTGCCCGACCCGCTGGAGAAGCAGCCGTGGGGTGGCCGCGCCGACGAGGTTGGTGCCACCGCGCAGGGCCCCGCCGCGCTGGACGTGGTGCTCGCCCCCGGCGACGCCCTCTACCTGCCCCGGGGTTGGCTGCACAGCGCGCAGGCGCAGGACGCCAGCTCGCTGCACCTGACCGTGGGCATCCGTGCGCTCACCCGCTACGCCTTGGTCGAGGAGCTGTTGGCGCTGGCCGCCGAGGACCAACGGCTGCGGGCCAGCCTGCCGTTCGGCACCGACGTCGCCGACCCGGACGCCATCGAGCCGGAGCTGACCGAGACGGTCGACGCACTGCGGGATTGGCTACTGCGTGCCGACCCCGGTGCGGTCGCCGCGCGCCTGCGCCAACGTGCCTGGCCGGCCGCCCGCCCTGCACCCATCCGGCCGCTCGCCCAGGCCGACGCGGTGGCCGCGCTGGACGCCGACTCCCGGGTCACCCTGCGGCCGGGCCTGCGCTGGCAGTTGGTGCCGCACGGGTCGGACTCGGTGGCGCTGCGGCTGTTCGACCGGACGATCACCCTGCCTGGTGACTGCGAGCCGGCGGCTCGTGTCCTGCTCAGCGGCGCGGTCACCCGGGTCGGTGACCTGCCCGGCCTGCCCGACGACGCCGACCGGGTCACCCTGACCCGCCGGCTGCTGCGCGAGGCCGTCCTGGTCCCGGCCTGAGCTACCCGGCGGTCGCCGCGACCAGCTCGATCCGGAGCGTGTTCGTGATCTCGTCGGTCAGCTCGCCCTCCGCGCCGAGCGAGATCGTGCCCTGCTCGGTGACGCCGAAGACGAGTTCGACGCTGCCGGTCCGCAACACCAGCGGGTCGTCACCACCACCGGCGGTGGCGACCACCGCGCGGATCGTGGTGATCGCGTCCACCAGGGTCGCCGCGACCGCGCTGTGCCGCAGCTCGTGCCGATCCTGGAGATCCTCGGCGACGAGGGTGATGTCGATCGTGTGGGTCCGCTGGTGGGAGCGGGTGCCACCGACCCTGACCTTCCAGCCGATCACCGGGACCCGGAAGTCCACGCCACCGCCGGCCTTCGTGGTGACCACCGCGCTCAGGACCAGCTGAACGGAGGCGACCCGCAGGTCCCGACCCTCGTCGGTGGTGGAGATGCCGGCCTGCTCCACCGCGTACTTCACCGCCGCCACCAGTTCCTCGACGGGCACGCTGTAGTCGGTCACGTCCATGCCGCACCATCCTTTTCCACGGGTTGAGGTGCCGGCCGCTCAGACGGCGGCGGTGGCGAACGGGTCGCCGTACACGGTGTAGGCCAGCCAGGTCGGGTCCAGCGGGTCGTCCTGCTGCTCGACCCGGGCGGCGAGGGCCGCCGCGCCGAGCGTGGCGCCGTCGGCGAGGGAACGGTAGAACGCGGTCGCGAAGCGCGCCGAGCTGTCCGAGCGCACCGCCCAGAGCGTGCCGACGAAGGCGCCCGCTCCGGACGACATGAACTGCTGCGCCCAGCCGAGCATTTTGGTGTACGTCGGGGCCACGCCCGCGCTCCGGCACGCGTTGATGAACACCAGAGGGCTGGTCTCCGCCAGCAGTTTCCGGGCGCACGCATCGGCAAGCAGGAATGGCGCGAACCGGCCATCGTCCATGTCGATGAACGAGCCGTCCGACGAGAACGTGTTGTGGCAGGCGAAGTGTGTCGCGCCCAAGGCGCCAGATCTGATCAAAGCAAGCAGCACGTCCGCACTGGTGATCGGTTGGTGCTCGGCCGCGCCGAGGATCGCCCGGATGGCGGCGATCTCCTCGTGCGCCCCGGTCGGCGCCTTCGGCGGCACCACGAAGTGCGGGTTGCGCAGGCCGACCTTCGCAGTGCGGTGCTGCCCGTAGGTGCGGCGGACCACGGGGACCTGCTCGACAAGGAAACCGGCATCCCGCTTGTCACTGAGGGGGTAGAGCAACTCCCACGGCACCACGTCGTGGTCGGTCGCGATCGTGAACGCGCTCATGTCGGTGCCGACCTGCCAGAACTGGTTACGTACGTCGTCCGGCACCATTTCCGACCACAGTTGGATGCCCGTCGACCGGATGACCTCGCGGGTCATCGTCGCGCTGTAGCGGGAACCGCCGCCGGCCAACTGCTGCATCTGCCGGATTGCGTTCTCCACCGCGGCGTCCGGTGTGTTCGTGGCCGACGCCACGACCGGGGCGAACAGCGCCGAGTCGGAGCGCAACTGGAAGGTGTACCGGCCCCCGTCGACCCGGACCTCCATGGTGACCTCGCCCGGCCGTGCCCGCGGGGCACCCATCGGCGCCGTCTTCGGCTGGCCCTCGCGGAACGGCCCTCCGTCCGCGACCGAGACCTCCACCGAGACCTCGGTGAGGAACGTGCCGCCGGCCCAGGCGGTCACGTCGACACGATGCAGACCAGGGGTACCCGCCCCGAAACCGAACCGGATCGGATCCGGATCCTCGTGCGGGATCACCAGCACGGTCTGCTGGAGCGGGCCGTCGGCGTGCAGGCCGGCGGGCGCGTGGACGGTCACGGTCACCGGTGTGCCGGCCTCGGCGACGAGAAAACTCCGCATGCGTGCCGACACGGCGTCTGCAGGAACCGATCGTCCCTCGGAGACGAGCCGCACCTCGACGCTCAGGTCCCGACCCGCCGGGACTCGCGTGGGAGCCCGGACCACCAGCTGCCGGTCTGATGTCGGAATAGTCTCCGAGGAGGGAGGTCTCGCCTGGGGTGTCGGTTGCATGTCCCAGGGAACTCCCGCTGTAGCGGTGGGCCGGGTCGGGGTTCCGGGCCAGGTCGGAGGTTCGCTCAACGTCGGTGTCGCCCTGTCCTCGCCGAGCGCCGTATCGTAGTCCTCGTCGTTTGCCGAAATGCTCAGCCTGCGCGGCCACGCCGGCCGGTGCTCGGCGCGTTCGCGCAGGTCACCTGGTTGCCGCTTTGGCTCGCGCTCGCGCAGATACCGGAGGGTACGTTCGTCGAGGGACAGCCGGGTGTCGCTCCGCCGAAGGGTGATGCCGCCGAGCTTGAAGGCGTCCTCAGCAAGCCGTCGGTCGACGGCGACCTCGGCCCGCCTGATCTCGTCGATGGCGTACCGCGCCGTGATCAGCCGGCAGGTGTGCAGCAGGAACTCGCGAACCAGGACCCCGGCGTCCGTGATTGCGTGTCGGACGATCCGCGCCGGGTCGGTCACCCGGAGGCCGACGGTGATCGACGCCTCGAAGTGGTACGCGCCGGTCTTGGCCGGCAGTCGGAGGTTGACGACGACCGAGTGGTCGCTGGTGTCCACCTCGTAGCGCGTCGAGTAGCGGGCCACGAACCCGGGGTGCCGCCACCACATCAGCCGGTCACTGTGGGCGGCCTCCAGACCACCTCGGCGGGTCGAGTAGACGACCGCCACCGAGGGCCCGTGGCTGGGGGGCGGCATGAACCACCGCACCGGCTCCGCATTGAGGATCAGGGGGATCGGCGGTCCGGCCGTTGCGGTCTCCCGACCGAAGGCCGTCACGAGGTCGTCGACCAGGTGCCCGATGTCCGCCTGGACGCTGCCCGTGTGGATCCGCCGGTAGTGCTGCTCGCCAAGCGGTCTGAGCGCTTCGGGCAGGTGCCTGGCGGATGGCAGTTCGGCGTTGTCCACAAGCACCGGAATGACCGGGACCTGCTGAGCGAAGGCGGCGGCGATCGTCCGGAGGCTGAAACCCGGTAGGCGCTCCACGGGGCCCGCCGACTCGCCGCGTGAGCGAGGTTCGATCACGACTATGAGCGCCGCCGAGGCGGACAGGCGGCGTCGAAGCTCGGCGACGGGCGGGATCGCGCGGGGATCGTCGCGAACGACGCCCACGTTGCCGAATCGAGCGGTCAGCGCGTCATCGAGCAGGCGCGCGACGGCGTGATCGTCGTCGGAGCGGTAACTCATGAGGAAGCTGACCATTTCACGTACCGTATCGAAGACCGCGCTCTGATTGTCGCCGCGCCTGCGGTCGGCTACTCGACAACCCTCTGTGGACGCCCCGACCGGCTCAGCGGCCGAGCACCAGCAGCAGCACCGTGGTGACCACCCCGGCGCCGAGGACCACGGTGATCGGCCGGGGGCCGAGCATCGCGTGCCGGCGGTCGGCCAGCACCCGCGCCGGCACCAGGCCGATCAACGGCCCGAACAGGGTCACCACCAGCGCCAGCACCGGCATCCCGACCGCGAGATCGCCGCCGTACCCGACGCCCAACGCCCGTGCCCCAACCCCCAGGGCGTACGCCAGGACGGCGCCGGCTACCCCGCACAGCGCCAGCAGCGGGTTGACCGAGCCGGGCAGCTCACCCGGCTGCCCGGCGCGGTCGAGCAGGTCACGGGCCTTGCCGAGCAGCAGCACCGGATCGGTGGCCGTGGTGCCGTTCGCGGGTGCGGGCGGGCCACCGAGGCGACGGGCGCCGAGGCGCGAGCGGACCTGCTGCCACAGGTGGGCCACCTCGGCGTCGACGCGTTCCTGCTGCTCGCGGGCGGCGACCAGCTCCTCCTCGGCGTACTGGAGCTGCTCGGCGGCGTCGGCGACGGCCCGCTCGGCAGCGGCGCACTGCCGCTCGTACCAGGTGTGCGCCTCGGCGCGCTGCTCACCCACTCGTGCGGTCAGGTCAGCCAATCGTCGGAGCTGGGCCGTGTATGTCTCGCTGGCCACCGGTTCGTTCATCGCGACGGACCATAAGGGATGATCACCTGTCCGGTGCGGTGCACCGCCCGGTCGAAGAAGAGGCCCCGCCAGGGGCGGGGATACCAGTCCGGGCCGCCGGTGCCCGGGTAGAGCGAGGAACCCAGCTCGCCGCCGTGGGTGTCCAGCGCCACCCAGGCGCCGATCTGGTCGGTACGCGCGGCCGGCCCGCCGAGGTCGGCACGCATCCGTGCCACTCCCCGCCACCAGGCCAGCACGTGCGTCCGTCGTTCCGGCCCGTCGTGCAGGATCCGCCGCAGCTGCTCCAGCCCGGTGCGTCGGCCGGCTCGGGCGGCCAGCGCGCCGGCTGCCGCGTCGACAGCGAACAGCAGCAGGTAGTGCGGGCTCCCCGGGCCGGTCAGCCCGTCGGCCGTCTCGGCCATCAGCTCACCGACGGTCTCCTCGTCGTACCAGGCGGCGTCGTCGGCCAGGTCGTCGTAGAGCGCACGGGCGATCGGGTCAGCGTCGGCGTCGAGGCAGGCGATGGAGAACCGGGCGGTCCCCGGCGGGTGCTGGCGGGCCAGTGAGCGGGCCGCCGCGTCCAGCACCGCGCAGGCCTCGTCCACCCGGGTGCCGAGCACGGCGAGATTGCGCCCGGGGGCGCGCGGCAGCCGCAGCGCCGCCGAGCGGGACTGCACGTCGATGATCTCGCCGAGCAGCGCCACCGGGCTGCGCGGCACGCTCCCGTCCGCGGGCGCGGCGAGCGTACGGAAGTCCGGGGCGTCCGCCAGTCGGGGAATCGCGTCGCCGTCGAAGAGCCGGGCCGGTGCGGCGTCGGCCGGGCGCATCCGCCACAGCCGGTGCTGCAAACCGCTCCACGTCTCCCAGTCGCTGGCCGACGGGATCCGGGCGACCTCGTTGCCCTCCACCATGCCCGACTCGGCGTTGACCACCGCGTGCCAGCGAGGCAGCGACTGTGCCGCGTCGTTGCGTTCGGCGAGGATCCGCAGCGCCTTGGGCAACGCGATGCGCAGGGTGAACTGGGCGACCAGCGCGGGGCGGCCCCACAGGGCCTCGATGCCCCGCACGTCCTGTGAGGCGAGCACCAGGTGGATGCCCTGGGACCGGCCGCGTCGGGCCAGGTCCTCCAGCAGGTCGGCCGACTCCCGGGCGACCACGTCCCGACCGGCCAGCAGCATCTGGAACTCGTCGACCACCGCGACGATCCGTGGCCAGTGCCCGGTCGGGTCGACGGCCCGCAGCTCGGCCAGCTTGGTCACCTCGTGCTTCTTGGCCGCGTCGGCGCGCCGACGCAGCTCCTCGGCGAGGAAGCGCAGCAGCGCCAGGCCGAACTCCCGGTCGGTGTTGACGTTGATCCCGACCAGGCGCATGTGCGGCAGCCAGCTCGGGTCGCGCCGGCCCTGCGCGAACCGCGCGAAGGACACGCCCTCCTTGAAGTCCAGCAGGTAGAACTCCAGCTCGGCGGGGGAGTAGCGGGCGGCGAGGGCGCCGATCCACGCGAAGATCAGGTTGGTCTTGCCGGTGCCGGACGGTCCGCCGATCAGCGCGTGCGGTGGATAGTCGCCCAGCGTCAGCCGCACCGGCCGGCCCTGCGGCCCCTCGCCGATCGGCGCGGTCAGCCCGTCGGATGAGTCCTCCCGCCACATCAGCTCCGGCGGGGGAAGCAGGTCCGCGAACGGGGTCGGCGGTGGGCCGGCGTTCACCCGGGCGGCGATCTCCCGGCACGTCTCGGTGACCAGCGTCGCCGGTGGCGGTGGATCGAGGCGGACGGGCAGCCCGGCCGACCCGCCGATGCGTGCGCCGGACACCCCGGCCACCACCCGGGTCACCGTCGGGTCCTCCGGCAGCGGCACACCGTGGACCACCAGGTGCACCCCGCAGGCCGCGCCGGCGCGTACCACCCGGTCCAGTTGCCCGCGCTCGTGCCGGTTGAGCTCATCACCGCCGAGCAGCACCGCCACCCGCCACGGCTCGGGTCGTCGGCCGGTCGCCGCGGCCAGCTCGCGCAACGACGCGTACTCGCCGGCGAGCACCGTCTCGTTGATCCGGCGGATCTGCTCCACCAGGTCGTCCAGCAGTGGGCCCAGGCCGCCGGGGCCGACGAAGGTGAGCAGCCCCGCCGTGCCCAGCGGCGCGAACCCGGCCAGGCCACCGCCGAGCTGCTCCGGGTCGTACCCGACCAGGCGTACCGCGCCCGGGTCGGCGCGGCCGGCGGCCCGCAGCAGCAACGCGGACACCACGGCGTCGCAGCCGGCGCGATCGTCCCCGGACAGGTGTACGTGCCCGGCGTCGAGCAGCGGCACCAGCGCGGGCACCGGGTCGACGCCGTCGATCCGGACCGTGCCGACCCGTAGCGCGCCGGGTGGCTCCGCGCGGCGGGCGGGCGTCGGGGCCCACCCCGCCCAGTCGGCCCCCGCGCAGCCCGGCGCCTCCTGCCGGGCCGCGTCGGCGGCGCGCCGGGCCAGCTCGGCGATCCGGGTCGAGTAGCGGGCGTCGATCTCGGCGACGCGGCGGTCCCGCTGGGCGCCCACCCGTGCCGGTACGGCCGCAGCCGCCCGCTCGACCCGGGCCAGCCGTTCGCGCCCGGCGGTCAGCTCGGCCTGGGCGGCGGACAGGCGGGTACGGGTCGCGCCCAACGCCTCGGCGAGGGTGTCCCGGACCCGGCTGGCCAACTGGCCGCGCCGGTCAGCCATCGGAGCTCCGTCGAGCCGGCGCGTCCCGCCACGGGCTACCCGAGCGCGGCGGCACACCACCGGAGCGGGGCGGCACACCATCCGTGCGCGGCGGCAGGCCACCGGGGTGCGGCAGCAGGCCACCGGAGCGCTGCGCACCCGGCCGCTGAACAGCACCGCTGACGCGCGCGCCCGCGCCCGCCGACTGTCCGGCCCCGCCCGACTGCCCCGCGCCGGCCGGCCGCCCGGCCCGCGCCGGTTGCCCCGCACCGCCTCGTTGCTCGGCCCCGTTCGCTTGTCCCGCGCCCACTGGCTCTTTCACGCCGCCTGCGGGGAGGTCCCGGCCGAGTCGGGCGAGCAGCAGCCCGGTCGCCACCCCGGCGGTGACCGCGGAGTCGGCCGCGTGCGGCGGCTCCCCGGAGGCGCGCGGTGGCGGCATTCGGCACACCCGGGTCAGCAGTGTCTCCAGCACCGGCGGCGGCAGCCCGGGCAGCAGGTCGCGTACCCGCCCGTCCAGCTCACCGCGCAGCCGCCCGAGGTCGGTGGCGCGGGGCGGGTGCCCCAGCAGCTCACCGGCCAGCTCGCGCAGCAGGGGCGGCGCCAGCGCCGCCATGCCCAGCCCCACGTCGGCCGGAGCCCGGCGCAGCTCCTTGCGGAGCCGGTCCCGGTCGCCGGAGCGGACACCACCCACCACTCGGCGCAGCAACTCCTGGGAGTCGTCCACCCGCTCGTCGGGTTCGTCGTCGGTGCCCTCGCGCCCGCCGGTCAGCTCGGCCACCCGCACCGACCACCAGCGGCTCATTCGCACCTGCTCCGCCGGCTCCGGCGCGACCGCTGTGGGCCCGGCGGCCGGCGGCGTGTCGTGTCGGGGAGCGCGTTGTTCGGGGCGGGGCGCCGGGGTGCCGTCCGCGCCCAGCCCGATCGCGGTCAGGTACGCCGAGAGCTGCTCCTGTGCCACCCGCAACGCGTAGCCGGCGCTCTCGGCGTGCTCGGTCGCGGCGGACAGCTCCGGCACCCCCATCGGGTTGGCCGACTCCTGGCGTACCCAGCGCAGTCTCTCCGCTGCCAGGCCGAACTTCTCCAGCGCCTGCCCGAGCAGGGCCACCGGGAACTCCTCGCTGGCGGCACGGACCTGCCCACCGACGTCCTCGATGATGGACATGGTGCCTACAGGGTGGCGACGTAGAGCTGCGCCTGCTCCACCGCGACCAGTGTCGCGGCGAGACACTCCTCCAGCTCCTGGCTGGCCTGTGTCAGCGACGACTGGGCCGCCTCCACCGTCTCGTGCCCGCTGCCCTCGAGCGCGCCGGCGAGGGTCTGCTGCGCCTCGGACAGTTTCTCGCCGGCCGCCTGCACGGCTGTCTGCCCGTCCCCGATCTGTTGGAGGGCAACATCAATGGCAGCCTTCAACTCGGCGACGCTCGCCACGGCGGAACCTCCTGGGGGCGGGGAGATCTCCATTAGAGCCTATCGGGGGCCGCGAAAGAACATCCGCCCTGTCGGTGTTCCTGCCCGCCTGTCCGGAAGGCACCCGGAAGTGCCGGGAGTCCGTTCTGTGGGAGTCCCAGTGCGAGAATTTCTCAGTTGCTGGCGGGAGCCTCGCGGAGCCAACGCGGGCCGTACACCTCGGCGCCCAGCGCCGTCACCCGCCCGCGCAGCTCCCGGTCCGCGGTGACCACCAGCCGACGGCGCTCGGGCGCGTCGGCAACCAGCTCGACCACTGTGTCGTCGCCGGAGCCGGCGGCGGAGACCACCCGCACGCCCTCGGTGCCCGGCACGTCCCGCGCCGCACCCTCGACCACCAGCACCACCTCGACCGGGGCGGGCAGCCGGGCCGGCAGCCCGACGGTCGCCACCGGGGCGAGCGAGTCGCGTAGCCGGGCCGCGGCGCCGGCGCGGTCACGCCACCACCCGTTCGGGCGGGAGCCGACAACGTTGGCGCCGTCCACGATCAGCAGCGGGGTCTCAGTCATCCCCTCAGCCTGCCACCAAACGGCCGGCCCCGGCCGGACGCCACTCCCGGAATGCCGGTGCTCCACCACCTGCGGCGTTTGTCGGGGCGCGCGCCGGGTAGCCCCTGCCGACCGTGCCGCGCCCGACTGCGGAGGACAGACATGATGGGACCCGGTGACATCGGCTCCGACCCGTGGGACGAATTCCTGGCCAGATACTTCGGCCGGGGCGAGGGAGGGCGCCGGCCACCGCACCGGGTCGACATCACCCGTCTGATGACGGCCGACGCCCGGGAGATGCTGGCCGACGCCGCCCGGCGGGCCGCCCAGCGTCAGAGCAGCGACCTGGACACCGACCACCTGCTCTGGGCGGCGCTGCAACGCGAACCCCTGCGGGACCTCGTACGCCGGGCCGGCGCCGACCCGGACACCCTGCTCAACGCGCTCGGGGGGAAGGGCGACGGCGCACCGCGCGGGGAGGTGCCGCCGAACCTGTCGTTGACCCCCGCCGCCAAGCGGGCGCTGCTCGACGCCCACCAGCTGTCCCGGGCGATGGGCGCCAACTACATCGGCCCTGAGCACATCCTGATGGCGTTGCCGCTCAACCCGGAGTCGCCGGCCGGGCGGATGCTGGCCGCCGGGCGGATCCAACCCGAGTCGTTGCAGGCGGCCAACGCCGAGCGCGGGCCGATGAACGGCCCGAAGCCGGATCGCGGCACGCCCACCCTGGACCAGTACGGGCAGGACCTCACCGACCTGGCCCGCAACGATCAGATCGACCCGGTGATCGGACGGGCCGACGAGATCGAGCAGGCCGTGGAGATCCTGTCCCGGCGTACCAAGAACAACCCGGTGCTGATCGGCGAGGCCGGTGTCGGAAAGACCGCCATCGTCGAGGGGCTGGCCGAGCGGATCTGCGACGGTGACGTCCCGCAGACCCTGCTCGGCAAACGGGTCGTCCAACTCGACCTGGCCGGTCTGGTCGCCGGCACCCGCTACCGGGGCGACTTCGAGGAGCGGCTGAAGAAGGTGATCGACGAGATCCGGGCGCACCGGGACGAGCTGATCATCTTCATGGACGAGATCCACACCCTGGTCGGGGCGGGTGGCGCCGGCAGCGAGGGCGGGATGGACGCGTCCAACATGCTCAAACCCGCGCTGGCCCGCGGCGAGCTGCGGGTGATCGGCGCGACGACGCTGGACGAGTACCGCAAGAGCATCGAGAAGGACGCGGCGCTGGCCCGGCGCTTCCAGCCGGTGCTGGTGCCTGAGCCCGGCGTCGACGACACCATCGCCATCCTGCGTGGTCTGCGCGACCGGTACGAGGCGCACCACCAGGTGCGTTTCACCGACGAGGCGCTGGTCGCGGCCGCCGAGCTGTCCGACCGGTACGTCACCGACCGGTTCCTGCCGGACAAGGCCATCGACCTCATCGACCAGGCCGGCGCGCGGGTGCGGCTGCGTACCCGCACGCCCGCCTCCGACGTGCGGGAGCTGGAGCAGGAGCTCGACGAGGTACGCCGGGACAAGGAGCAGGCCGTCAGCGACGAGCAGTACGAGCGGGCCTCCGCGCTGCGCGACCGGATCTCCGAGCTGGAGGAGGAGATCCGTCGGGCGAACGGCGACGACGGGTCGTCCTCGCAGGTGCCCGAGGTGGGTCCGAAGGAGATCGCCGAGGTGGTCTCCCGGGCCACCGGCATCCCGGTCAGCCAGCTCACCGAGGAGGAACGGGACCGGCTGCTGCGCCTGGAGGGGTACCTGCACCAGAAGGTGGTCGGTCAGGACGACGCGGTCACCGCGGTCGCCGAGGCCGTCCGTCGTTCCCGGGCCGGGCTGGCCGACCCGGAGCGGCCGATGGGCAGCTTCCTGTTCCTCGGCCCGACCGGCGTCGGCAAGACCGAGCTGGCCCGCGCGCTGGCCGAGGCGCTCTTCGGCGAGGCGGACCGGATGGTCCGGGTGGACATGAGCGAGTTCCAGGAACGACACACGGTCAGCCGGCTGGTCGGCGCGCCACCCGGATACGTCGGCTACGAGGAGGCCGGTCAGCTCACCGAGGCGGTGCGTCGCCGCCCGTACGCGGTGGTGCTGCTCGACGAGATCGAGAAGGCCCACCCGGACGTGTTCAACATCCTGCTCCAGGTGCTCGACGACGGGCGGCTGACCGACAGCCAGGGTCGCACGGTGAACTTCAAGAACACCGTACTGATCATGACGAGCAACCTCGGCTCGGAGCTGATCACCGGCGCCCAGCGCTCGGTCGGCTTCGGCAGCGGGGACGTGGGCAGCGAGCAGGAGAGCAACGAACTGCGGGAGAGGCTGATGCGCCGCCTGCAGGAGAACTTCCGCCCGGAGTTCCTCAACCGCATCGACGAGGTCATCATCTTCCGCCGGCTGGAGGCCGAGCAGCTGCGCGACATCACCGCGCTGCTGCTCGAGGAGACCCGCCGCCGCATGCACGCCCAGGACCTCCAGGTGGAGTTCACCACCGCCGGCATCGACTGGCTCGCCGAGCACGGTTACCAGCCGGAGTTCGGCGCCCGACCGCTGCGCCGGGTGATCCAGCGGGAGGTGGACAACCACCTGTCCCGGATGTTGCTGGAGTCGGCGATCTCACCGGGGCAGAAGGTCATTGTGGACGCCCGCGACGGCGCGCTCACCTTCGACGTGACCGCAGGCGAGCGGGGGTACACCGCCGCCACGACCACCCACCCGCGATGAGCGGGCCGGCGCGACGAGACGAGCACGAGGAGCCGCGCGAGCCTGCGAAACATCGGGACGAGGAGGACCATCCCGACCCGATCCTGGCGCCGCCCACCGCGAACCCTCGCCGAACGCGGCTGGCAGCCGAGGGCCTGCGTCCGTTGACCGACCAGGACGACCCGGAGACGTCCGGGCCGCCGCCCGGAGAGGAGACCTGATGGTACGCGAAGCGAGGCTCGACCCCGAGGTGGAAGTGCTCTGGGAGGACTTCCACGCCGAGGTCAACGTCCCGTCGGAGCAGCTGCGAACCTGGCTGCTGACCCGGGGTTCCGGGGAGGAGTCGTTCAGCCCGAACCCGAACCTCGACCTGCCCCAGCCGGGCCGGGAGATCCTCAAGGTGCTGAACAAGCGCAAGGTGGACCTCACCCCGGAGGACATCGAGGTGATGCGGGAGGCGGTCGAGCGCATCCGCGAGCTGATGGACGCCAAGCCGTCGCGCGGAAACGCCGACGACAACTGGCGGCACTCGTTGCTCGACCTGGGTCACGACCCGCTCATCGAACGCTGACTGAGCGAACGCACGACGGTGCCGTCCCGGGCGGGGACGGCACCGTTCGGCGTCCTGCTACTGGCCCTGGTCGGGTTCCAGGCTGCCGATGGTCAGGCCGGCCGCGTCGGCGGCGGCGTCCCGGTCACCGCGGGTCTGGTCCTCCCGGGTGAGCAGATTGGCGTACTCGGTGACGTCGGCCGGGTCGGGCACCGCCGGTAGGCGGCGCAGGAACGCCTCCACCTGGCGGGTGGCGGCGGTGTGCGCGGCGGCCGCCTGGCGCAGCAGTTCGCGGTCGTCGGCGGGCGGGTAGAGGTCGGTCATGTCCGCCAGATACCCGGCCAACGGCGGTTCGCACCGCCACCGGCAGGGAATACCGGCTCAGACCGGTCGGATCCCGCTGGGTCGCCGCACACCGAACCCGGGATTGCTCAGCAGCCAGGACAGGTATTCCGGATGCGGGGCCAGCGAGTCGACGTACGCCGCCTTGGCCGTCTCCAACACCAGGTCGGCGCCCTGAGCGGCGGGGGAGTCCGGGTGCCAGCCGAGCAGGAGCCGCCAGCGCAGCGGTGTGCCGGCGATCCGGCGGGTCACCAGCCCGGCCACCGGGCGGAAGGTCGCCTGACACAGCGCCACCGCCACGCCGGCGTCCACCAGGTCGACGCAGCCGCGGATGTCGGTCTCGTACACCTTGCGGGGGGTGAAGCCGGCGCGGGCGCAGGCGGCGGCGAAGCAGTCGCCGAAGCAGCCGTCGCCCGGCGCGGCCACCCACTGCTCGTGGCGCAGGTCGGCCAGGCGCACCTCGTCGCGTTCGGCGAGGGGGTGCGACTCCGGCAGCAGCACCAGCACCGGGTCGATGGCCACCTCCTGCCAGCTCAACCCGAACCCGGCCGACGGGATGGCGTCACCGCACACACCGGTGAGCGCGAAGTCCAGTCGGCCGCCGGCCACCAACTGCGCCAACTCGTCCACCGACCAGGACGCGAACGTGGTGATCTGGGCGGGCGGGTGTTCGGCCGCCAACCGGTGCACCAGCCGGCCCAGGATCGGGCTGTTGACCCCGCCGAACCGGTAGCACGGCGGTGCCCCGCCGGCGCCGGCCAGCCGGGCCGCCTCGTCCTGAAGTCCCTTCATCGCCGGCAGCAGGACCCGGGCCCGGGCCAGCACCAGCTCGCCGAGCGCGGTGGGCCGGGCGCCGCGCCGGTCCCTGTCGAACAGCGGGCCGCCCAGGGTCCGTTCGATGCGCTGGAGCTGGGCGGTGAGCGCCGGCTGGGCCAGGCCGAGCGCCGACGCCGCCTTCGTCACACTCCCCGTCTCAGCGATCGCGCAGACCACCCGCAGGTGACGCAGCTCCAGGTTCATAGGGTGACGGTAGGACCACGGGTCAGCCGGCGGAATAGCCCGAGCGGATCGGTGATAATGAATGCATTGGCGAGCGTGGCCTTGCCTCAGTCGCGGGGTGGCTCCGGCAGGTCCGCCAGGTACGTCGGCCGCCGGGTCACCACGTCGAGCACCTTGTCCACCACGCCGACCGCCGGCTCCACGATCCGGTTCCACGGAGGGGTGCCCGGAGTGCCCGGGTGCGGCCGGGTCGGCGCCGCCTCCTCGGCGATCTCCAGTCGGTTGCCCAGGCGGATCAGCTCCTCATCGGTCGCGACCGCGCGCAACTCCGTGACAAGCCCGCCCACCCCGTCGACGTGCTGACGGACCCGCTCGGCGACCTCGGTCAACGCATCATCCGTCAGCCCCTTCAGGGCGTTCAGCAGACCGGCGTCGGCCGCGATCTCGGCGTCCACGCGCTCGGTCGCGGCCGGCAGCGCGGCACGCACCGCCGGCAGCAGGTACTGCTCCTCGGCGGACAGGTGCCGCGACAGCGCGGCGCTGAGCACCGGCAGCCCTCCCTGCGGCGTGGCGTCCGGGCCGGTCAGCTGGTCCAGCAGCGCCATTAGTTGCCGGTGCTCCCGGTCCACGATGTCGGCGATGCTGCGACCACCGGGCCGGAAGCCGTCCTCGGGTGCGGGCGGCAACGGCGGCAGGGGAACGGTGGACATGGTGCCCTCCTCGACTGGCGGGCGGAAGCTCCGGCAGGGACGTACGGTCGCAGGCGGCGGTACCCGAACGCGCTCACGGCGAAACCGACCCGTCGATGTGTCGGCGCGTGCGCGACGGGTGCGTGGCCTGGCCGCGCCACCGCTCCGACCGGTCCGCGCCGGTGCGCCGGCCTGTCGACCGGCGCGGGCTGGTATGAAGAGGCGATGACGAGCGATGCCGCCTCCGCCCGACCCGACCCCACCGCAGAGGTCGTGGACCTGTGCCGCGACCTGCTGCGCATCGACACCACCAACACCGGGGACAACGACACCAGCGTGGGCGAGCGCCGCGCGGCCGAGTACGTGGCGGAGAAGCTCGCCGAGGTGGGCGTGGAGTCCGTCCTGCACGAGTCCGCACCGGGCCGGGCGAACGTGGTGGCCCGCATCCCGGGCACCGACCCGAGCCGGGGCGCGCTGCTGGTGCACGGCCACCTGGACGTGGTGCCCGCCGACGCCGACGAGTGGTCGGTGCACCCCTTCTCCGGCGAGCAGCGCGACGGCTACCTGTGGGGCCGGGGCGCCATCGACATGAAGGACTTCGACGCGATGGTGCTCGCCGTGGTGCGGCACTGGCAGCGCACCGGCGTACGACCCCCGCGCGACATCGTGCTCGCGTACACCGCCGACGAGGAGGCGGGCAGCGACTACGGCGCGCGTTTCCTGGTGGACAACCACCGTGGCCTGTTCGACGGTTGCACCGAGGCGATCGGCGAGGTCGGCGGCTTCTCCTACTCGGTCAACGACAACCAGCGGCTCTATCTCATCGAGACCGCCGAGAAGGGCATCGACTGGCTGCGGCTGCACGCCAAGGGCCGCCCCGGGCACGGCTCGATGATGCACGACGACAACGCGGTCACCGCGCTCGCCGAGGCGGTCGCCCGGATCGGGCGGCACCGCTTCCCGGTGGTCGTCACCGACACCGTACGGGCGTTCCTGACGGAGGTCTCCGACCTGCTCGGCATCGAGCTGGACCCGGACGACCCGGAGACGGCCATCGCCAAGCTCGGCCCGATCGCCAACATCATCGGCGCGACGATCCGCAACACCGCCAACCCGACCCGGTTGAGCGCCGGCTACAAGGACAACGTCATCCCCGGCCGGGCCACCGCCACCATCGACTGCCGCAGCCTGCCCGGCCAGTCCGAGCTGCTGGAGCGGCAGCTGCGCGAGCTGGTCGGCCCGGACATCGCGATCGAGTACGTCCAGCGGCAGCCCGCCCTGGAGACCACCTTCGACGGTGACCTGGTCGAGGCCATGTCGGCGGCCCTGCGCGCGGAGGACCCGGGAGCACGGCCGGTCCCGTACATGCTCTCCGGCGGCACCGACGCCAAGGCGTTCTCGCAGCTCGGCATCCGCTGCTTCGGGTTCGCCCCGCTCCGGCTGCCCGCCGACCTGAACTTCTCGGCGTTGTTCCACGGCATCGACGAGCGGGTTCCGGTGGACGGACTACAGTTCGGCGTGCGGGTGCTCGACCGGTTCCTCCGCACCTGCTAGCCGTGTCCGGCAGTTGCCGCCGGCACGCAATCTCCCCATCGTGAAGGGACTGCCCCACATGACCGACCAGCACGGTGAGCTGGACGCCGCTCTCGAGCGCGTGATCGAAGCGGCCCGCCACCACCTGGCCGCCGTACGCGCCGCTCAGGGCCGCGTCGACGACGACGACGTCTGGCAGGCGTACGTGGCGTTGAACAACGCCTCCTTCGCCTACGACGAGCGGTTGCTCGACGCCTTCGGTGAGGTGACGCCGTGGGATGTCGACTCGATCGACCCGGACGAGGCCGACGAGCGTTTCGGCGGCGTCGACGGGGCCGAGGCCAGCGACCCGCACCCGCGGGTGATCTCGGTACGCCAGCGTCGCGACTACCGGGTGCCGAGCGTCGCCGCGCTGCTGCGGGTGGCCGAGGCGGCCCGGCGCGAGGGCACTCCCGAGGACGACGAGCCGGCACCGGTGGAGGGCGTCGGCGAGGCGGTGCTGGAGCTGCTGCAGAGCGGCGACGGCTCGCTCGGCGCGCTGGACGTCCCCGAGCTGGAACCGCTCGACGGGGTGGTCATGGTCAGCGAGGTGGGCACCCCGGTCGACCTGGAGTCGTTCGACGACGACGACGCGGTCGGCCCGTTCCAGCCGGCGGCCGACGACCGGCTGGTCGGTCGGCTCGACGAGCATCCGTTCCTGGAGCTCGACGACGACCACGACCACGCCGGGCACCAGCACTAGGTCGGATCACGCCCGGGGCCCGGTTCGGGGCCCCGGGCGTTTCCGCCCGACTCTTCAGTACGACAGGCCCGGCTGCGGCTGGTTGACCCGCCGGCGACGCAGCACCACCTGCCGCGTGCCGTCGCGGTACAGCCGCACCCGGGCCAACTCCCATCCTGAGAACTCCGCCTGGATCGCCAACTGCGCCGCGGCGGTCAACCGGTCGACGTTCGGCGGCAGCCGCAGCGGCGCGTATTCGTAGTCCATGCCATCCATGCTGCCCAGCCCAGCGGCCATTCGCCACCCCCTCGGGGGTGACCAACGACGCTGGCGTGGGCGGTTCGTGCCGCCCTGTGCGCGCCGCCCGGTCTCGGACGGGCGGCTGGAGCGCCGACCCCTACTGCCTCGTCGGGCAGGCGGCTATCGCCCGTGGAAGACCAGATCGACCGAGCGGTGCAGGGCGGCTCGGACTGGATCGACCAGAATGTCTTCAGGCAGCCGCCGGCAGGTCAGCCGTCGGGCCGCTAGGGAGGCGACGGGTGATGTCAGGGGAGCGGGGTCGGCTGGGTCGGTTCACCGACGCGGTGCTCGGCGGCGCGCGGGCAGCCCGGGACAAGGCCCGCGAGCTGCGGGACGAGTTTCGCACCAGCGACGAGCCGGAGCGCGCCCTGGTGGCGCCGCTCCTGCTCGGGCAGGAGCTCCGCTACGTGGGCCTCGGCCCGGTCCGAGCCCCGGACACGCACAAGGCTGGCCGGCAGCTCGCCGACGTGATGACAAACGAACTGGTCGACTCGCTCGACCCGAAGGTGCTGTTCGGGCTGCTCAACATCGTCAACCCGGTGGTCTGGGTGGACGCCGTGCTGACGCCGGTGCGGCTGGCCGCGGGCGTACTGCTGCTGCCGGGCAAGGCCGGTGCCATCGCTGCCGGTGTGCCGGAGCTGGCGGCGCCGGAGCCGGGCCTGCCCCAGCAACCCGCCCAACGGGAGCCGATCCCGCTCACCGAGGAGCAGGAGGCGTTCCGGGCGCTGTTCCGGCTCAGCCTGTACCGCCCGCTGGCCGACCAGCTGGCCGAGATCGCCTACCGCCGGCGGTACGTCTTCAGCGGCGACCTCGCCACCCTCGCTGGGAGCCTCCTGCTCTTCCTGGAGCGCTACACGGGTACCCCGCTGGCGGTGACGGACACCCACCTCCACCTACTGCGGATGGGTCCCCGCCCGGACGCCGACCGGCCCGACCGCCGTCAACCGCGGGTGCTGTGGAGTGTGCGCCGCGACCGGGTGGCCCGGGTCGACTCCGAGCGTGGCGCGAGCGGGCTCGTGCAGCTCGCCTCCACCATCGTGTTCGACGACGGCTCGTGGATCCGACTCACCCAGCCCGCGCTCCGCGACGACCAGTCGCGCTTCCTGACCGCGATCCAGGACCTCCCCGGACAGCGTCCGACGCCGTGACCGGGACGGCGTCGGGCGCGGTGCGCTGGCCGACGGGTCTGCCCGTGACCCGGCGCGTGGGTCAGCCGTCGCGCTCGGGGTAGCCGACCGGCACCGCCGAGACGTCGTCCAGCGCTGTGGTGATCTCCTCGGGCAGTGTGATCCGTTCCACCTGGAGCGCGCCGAGCAGCTGCCCCACCGTCCGGGCGCCGAGGATCGGCGCGGTCACCCCGGGCCGGTCCCGGATCCAGGCCAACGCCACCTCCAGCGGCGACACACCCAGCCCGCCGGCCGCGGTCGCCACCGCCTCCACGATGCTGGAGCAACGCGGGTCCAGGTACGTGGCGACGAACCGCTCGAAGTGCGGCGACGCGGCCCGCGAATCCGCCGGACGGCCGTGCCGGTACTTACCGGTCAGCACTCCCCGGCCCAGCGGCGACCAGGGCAGCACGCCGAGACCGAGCGCGTCGCAGGCGGGCAGCACCTCCCGCTCCACACCCCGCTCCAGCAGCGAGTATTCGACCTGGGATGCGACCACCGGCGCCCGCCCCGGCCAGGCGGTCTGCCAGGCGGCGGCCCGCGCGGTCTGCCACCCGGAGAAGTTCGACACCCCGACGTAGCGGACCTTGCCGCTGGCCACCGCGTGGTCCAGGGCGGCCAGGGTCTCCTCCAGCGGGGTGTCCGGGTCGTACCCGTGCACCTGGAACAGGTCGACGTGGTCGGTGCCCAGTCGCCGCAGGGACGCGTCCAACGTCCGCAGCAGGTGCCCCCGGGAGCCGTCCCGGCGCCGGCCGCTGCCCGGGCGCAAACCGGCCTTGGTGGCGATCAGCAGCTCCTCGCGGGGCACCAGGGAGCCCAGCAGTGAGCCGATCACCGACTCGGCGTCGCCGTCGCCGTACACGTCGGCGGTGTCGATCAGGTTGCCGCCCGCGTCCAGGTAACTCTTCAGCTGGGCGGCCGCATCGTCGGCGTCGGTGTCCCGGCCCCAGGTCATGGTGCCGAGCGCGAGCCGGGAAACCGCCAGCCCGCTTCGGCCGAGCGGTCGCTGTTGCATGGGTGAACCTTATTTCGAACCTGCCGCCAGAGATATCCTCGCTCCCGTATCTCTGCCGGTTCTGCCGGTTCCGCCGCCATGGGCTGCCCCGATGGAGGGGGGACCAAAGGTGTCGAGCCGGTGATCGAGTCTGTTATCGGCATTGCGTAACCTGGTGCGACCTGTGCCACGGATGGGGGAGGACCAGTGCGACTCGGGCTCAGTCTCGGATACCAGACGGCGTGGAGCACACCGGCCGACCACCTGGCGTTGGCCCAGGAGGCCGACCGGCTGGGTTACTCGGTGGTGTGGGCGGCGGAGGCCTACGGCTCCGACTCGCCCAGCATGCTCGCCTGGATGGCCGGCCAGACCGAACGGATCGACGTCGGCGCCGCGGTGATGCAGATCCCCGCGCGTACGCCGGCGGCCACCGCCATGACCGCCGCCACCATCGACGCGCTCTCCGGTGGTCGGTTCCGCCTCGGCCTGGGCGTCTCCGGCCCGCAGGTCTCCGAGGGCTGGCACGGTGTGCGGTTCGCCAAGCCACTCGCCCGGACCCGCGAGTTCGTCGACATCGTCAAGCTGGCCATCGCCCGCAAGGAGGTGGCGTACGACGGCGAGCACTACACGTTGCCGCTGCCCGACGGCCCCGGTAAGGCCTTGCGGCTGGGCTTCCACCCGCCACGCGAGCACATTCCGATCTACCTGGCGGCGGTCGGCCCGAAGAACCTGGAGCTGGCGGGCGAGATCGCCGACGGCTGGCTGGCCGTGTTCTACGCCCCGGAGTTCGCCGAGGAGCAGCTCGCCTCGGTCCGCGCCGGGCGGGCCAAGGTCGGCAAGGAGTTGGCCGGGTTCGACGTGGTGCCGTCGGTGCCCGTGGTGATCGGTGACGACGTGGCCTCCTGCGCCGAGCTGGTGCGCTGGTACGCGGCGCTGTACGTGGGTGGCATGGGCAGCCGCCAGCAGAACTTCTACAACCAGCTCGCCACCCGGATGGGTTACGGCGACGCCGCCCGCGAGGTGCAGGACCTGTATCTGGCCAAGCGGCAGCGCGACGCCGCCGCCGCCGTACCGATGGAGTTCATCGACCGCACCTCGCTGCTCGGCCCGAAGGAGCGCATCGCCGAGCGGATGCGGGAGTACGCTGCCGCCGGCGTCACCACGCTGTCGGTGACCCTGTTCGTGGCGGACCGGGACAGCGGGGTGCAGACCCTGCGTACCGTCGCCGAGGCGCTCGACCTCTCCGGAGTTGGCGAGTGACCTGGGTCGAGGCCATCGTCCTGGGCATCGTCCAGGGACTGACCGAGTTCCTCCCGGTCAGCTCGTCGGGGCATCTGCGGATCACCTCGGCGATCTTCTTCGACCGTGACGCCGGGGCGTCGTTCACAGCGGTCACCCAGCTCGGCACCGAAGCGGCCGTGCTGATCTACTTCGCCAAGGACATCTGGCGGATCACCCGGACGTGGCTGGTCGGCATCAGGGACAAGTCGGTGCGCTCCAGCCTCGACTACCGGATGGGCTGGTACGTGATCGTCGGCTCGATCCCCATCGGGCTGTTCGGCTTCCTGTTCAAGGACCAGATCAAGACCGCTGGGCGCAACCTGTGGGTGGTGGCGACCACGCTGATCGTGTTCGCCTTCGTGCTGGCGTTCGCCGAATACTGGGGGCGGCAGACGCGTACCCTGCAGAACTTCCGGATGAAGGACGGCGTGGTGATGGGCTTCGCCCAGGCCATGGCGCTGGTGCCCGGGGTGTCCCGCTCCGGCGGCACGCTCACCGCCGGCCTGTTGCTCAACCTCACCCGGGAGGCCGCGGCACGCTACTCGTTCCTGCTGGCCATCCCGGCGGTGGTGATGTCCGGCGTGTTCAGCCTCGGGGACGTCTTCGAGCCGTCCGCCCCGGGCACGTCCGTGCCCACCGTGGCGCAGACGATCGTGGCCACCGTCATCGCCTTCGCCATCGGCTACGCGGCCATCGCGTGGCTGTTGCGCTACGTCGCCCACCACACCCTGTACGTCTTCGTGCTGTACCGGGTCGCGCTGGGCACCCTGGTCCTGGCTCTGCTGATGACCGGCACGATCAGCGCCACCTGATCCGCCCGCACTTCGGCCCCCGCCCCCTCGCAGAGGAGGCGGGGGTCTTTCCGTGGCCAAGGCGGGCCGTTTCCGCTGGTCCGCACAACGAGGACTTAGCGGTTCTATTCTCCTGATATCGGGCTGTCTCCCCGGGTGGGATCTGTCGGTGGCTCGCGTCGGAGGGGGCGACCGTGACTGCCAGCGCTGGCCCGAAGCGTGGCCGGGGGCGGCCACCGAGACGCAACCTCGTCGCGGTCGTCTCGATCGTCGTGCTCTCCGGTGCGTTCTTCGGCTACGACCAGGGCGTCATCAGCGGTGCGCTCCGCGACATTCGCCAGACCTTCCACGCGGACACCTTCGCCGTCGAGGTGGCGGCGAGCTGGGTGACCCCTGGGGCGCTGGTGGGCGCGCTGCTCGGCGGCCACCTCGCGGACCGGATCGGTCGCCGCGGGGCGCTGTGGGTCGCCGCCGCCACGTTCGCGGTGGGCACGATCCTGCAGGCGACCGCACCGGTGATCGGGGTCATGTTCGGCGCGCGGTTGATCCTGGGGCTGGGCATCGGGGTGGCCTCGGTCGCCGGGCCGATGTACGCGGCGGAGGCCGCGCCGGAACGGATCCGCGGCAGCCTCCTGGCGGTCTACCAGTTCTCCACCACGTTCGCCATCTTCATCGGTTACCTGGCCGACGAGCTGTTCGAGGCCGGCAACTCCTGGCGTTACCTGCTGGTGGCGGCGGCGCTGCTGGGTGTGGCCCTCGCCCTGGTCACCACAGTGATCCCCGACTCGGCCGTCTGGTACTTCGGACGGGGGGACCGGCGCCGGGCGGAGGCGTCCCTGCGGGCGACAGTGCCCGAGCGGAACGTGCCTCAGCGACTGCACGCCATCGAGGAGAGCCTCTCGGCCGGCAAGGCGGGCTGGCGGGAGGTGCTGTCGCCGCAGTGGCGGCGCCCGTTGGCGCTCGGTGTCGGCATGGCGCTGTTCCAGCAACTGACCGGGATCAACGGGATCATCTACTACGCCGACGAGATCTTCTCGTCCGCCGGGTTCCACACCCCGCAGGCGCAACTGGCGGCGACCACCTGGGCGATCGGCGGGGTCGACTCACTCTTCACGCTGGTCGCGGTCGCCTTCCTTGACCGGCTGGGTCGCCGGCCGCTGCTGCTGGTCGGGCTGCTGGGCATGGCGGTCTCGCTCGTGGTGGTCAGCATCAGTTTCGCCAGGATGGCCCCGGCGGCGCGGACGGCGGGAGCGACCGGGCACCATCCCACCGACGCGGGCATCTTCCTGCTGATCGGTGTGGTCATGTTCGTGGCGTTCTACGCGATGTCGATCGGGCCGACCGCCTGGACGGTCATCAACGAGATCTTCCCGGGCCGCATCCGTGGCCGGTGCGTGGCGATCGCCTCCGCCACCCACTGGGGCACCGAGTACCTCATCACGCAGTTCTTCCTGAGCATGTTGGATGCCCTGGGGAGATCGGGAGTGTTCGCCCTCTTCGCCGGCACCTGTGTGCTCGGCTTTCTGTTCGTCTGGCGGTACCTGCCGGAGACCAAGGGCAGGACCCTCGAACAGATCCAGCAGATGTGGCAGACCGACGCTCGTGCTCGGCGTCCGCACCGTGCCGATGACCGGTCGACCGGTACGGCGTGATTCACGCCTTCTGACCCGCGACGCAGGGGCGAGGCGTACGGTCGATCCGAAGCCGCCCAAAACGGATCAGTAGGACAAAGCACCTCATTAGGGTCAAGCGTAAGCGCTCACCCTGTGGCGAGTCCTCTCGGCGCAATGGCGGCTCCCGACCGACAGTCGCGAAGGACCAGGACGTGCATCTGACACCAAGGGAATTCGACAAGCTGACGATCCTCTCGATGGCCATCGTCGCCAACGCCCGCAAGGCCAGGGGGATCAAGCTGAACCACCCCGAGGCCGTGGCGGTGATCTGCGCCGCGGCCCTGGAGGGGGCCCGGGAGGGCAAGACCGTCGAAGAGGTCATGAACGAGGCCCGCAGCACCCTCAGCGCCGACGACGTGATGCCGGGCGTGCCGGACATGCTGCCCATGATCCAGGTCGAGGCGGTCTTCACCGACGGCTCGCGACTGGTCACCGTGCACTCACCGATCCGATAGGCGCAGCCAACCAGAGGCGATCTCCAGGAAGGTGGAGCAGGAAATGGCCAAGCAACATCCCGGCCCCAACTCGAAGCACGTGCGACCCATCGGGGGCTACGTGCTGAGCGACCAGCCGTTGGAGCTGAACGCGGGGCGGCCGGTCACCGAGGTCGTCGTCCAGAACACCGGCGACCGACCGATCCAGGTCGGCTCACACTTCCACTTCTTCGAGGCCAACCGGATGCTCGCCTTCGATCGCGAGGCGGCCTTCGGGCGGCGGTTGAACATCCCGGCGACGACCTCCATCCGCTTCGAGCCGGGCGACAAGAAGACGGTCGAGCTCATCCCCTTCGGCGGACAGCAGCGCGTGTACGGATTCAACGGCCTGGTGCAGGGGTGGAGCGGCAGCGAGTCGACCCCCAGCTACCGGCCGGACCGCACCGAGGCGATCCACAACGCCAGGACGCGGGGCTTCAAGTTCGCCCCGGAGCAGCAGGACAGCCCCAAGGACAAGAAGAAGTAGATCCGCTATCCCGCAGGGCTGCCAGCCTCGGGCAGGAGAGATGATTCGATGAGCCAGATTTCGCGGCAAGAATATTCCGGAATGTACGGCCCGACGACGGGCGACCAGATCAGGCTCGGCGACACCGACCTGTACATCGAGATCGAAAAGGATCTCCGGGTCCTCGGCGACGAGGTGATGTACGGCGGGGGCAAGACCCTGCGCGACGGCATGGGGGTCAACAACCAGTACACCAACGCGCAGGGTGGCCTCGACCTGGTCATCACGAACGTGACGATCGTCGACGCGACCCTCGGCGTGATCAAGGCCGACGTCGGTGTCAAGGACGGCAAGATCGCCGGCATCGGCAAGGCCGGCAACCCGAACATCATGGACGGGGTCACCCCCGAGCTGGTGACCGGTCCGGGCACCGAGGCCATCTCCGGCGAGCACCTCATCCTGACCGCCGGGGGCATCGACACGCACGTGCACCTGGTGACGCCGCTGCAGGCGTACGCCGCCCTGAGCAACGGCGTCACCACCCTGTGGGGCGGCGGCACCGGCCCGACCGACAGCACCAACGGCGTCACCATCACCCCGGGTCCGTGGAACCTCCACGCGATGATGCGGGCCTTCGAAACCATCCCGATCAACATCGGTCTGATGGCGAAGGGCAACAGCACCGGCCGTGCGCCGCTGGTCGAACAGATCATGGCCGGCGCGCCGAGCTTCAAGATCCATGAGGACTGGGGCGCCCCGCCGGCGGTGATCCGGGCCTGCCTGGATGTCGCCGACGAGTTCGACGTGCAGGTCAGCATCCACACCGACACTCTCAACGAGAGCGGCTACCTCGAGGACAGCATCGCCGCGTTCGAGGGCCGGACGATCCACACCTTCCACACCGAGGGCGCCGGTGGTGGGCACGCGCCGGACGTCATCAAGGTCGCCAGCCAGATGAACGTGCTGCCCAGCTCGACCACGCCGACGGTGCCCTACGGCATCAACAGCCAGTCCGAGCTGTACGACATGATCATGGTCTGTCACAACTTCAACCCGCAGGTCCCCTCGGACGTGGCCTTCGTGGAGAGCCGGATCCGGACCGAGACGATCGCGGCCGAGGACGTCCTGCTCGACGAGGGCGTCATCTCGATGATGCAGAGCGACTCGCAGGCCATGGGGCGCGTCGGCGAGACCTGGCTGCGGACCATCCAGCTCGCCGGGCAGATGAAGACCGCGCGCGGCAAGCTCGCCGAGGACTCCAGCGCCAACGACAACTTCCGGGTGCTGCGGTACGTCGCCAAGATGACCATCAACCCGGCCATCACCCAGGGGATCTCGCACGTGCTGGGCTCGGTCACGCCGGGCAAGATGGCCGACCTCGTGCTCTGGGAGCCGGCCTTCTTCGGCGCGAAGCCGAAGCTGGTCCTCAAGGGCGGCATGATCGCCTGGTCGATCATGGGTGACCCGAACGCGTCACTGCCGACCCCGCAGCCGGTCTACTACCGGCCCTCGTTCGCCGCGTACGGCAGCCAGCTCGCCAAGACCTGCGTGACCTTCGTGTCCCGGGCGGCGCACGAAGCCGGCATCGCCGAGGAGCTCGGCCTGCAACGGCAGGTCATGCCGGTCTACCGGACCCGGGGGCTCACCAAGCGGGACATGGTCCGCAACGACCGGCTTCCCAAGCTCGAGGTCGATCCGGAGACGTTCGCCGTGAAGATGGACGGCGTCCACGCGACGGTGCCGCCGGCCCGGAACCTGCCCCTGAGCCAGCTCTACTTCTTCAGCTGACCCCGTTGGGACCGTCTCGTACGTGCCTGGTCCCGGCACACCGACCGAGAGGAGAGGCCCGTGCTCGTCGAGACGGTGCTGGGCAACATGAACGAGCCCGACTGGACGCTGCGCCTGAAGGAAGCGCGCATCGACGACCTGGTCCTCGACCAGTGGGACGCCCAGAAGAGCCGCATCCGCAAGATGACCAGTTCCGGGTCGGAGCTGTCGGTGGCGCTGGCGCGTGGCGTCCGGCTGCGCGACGGCGACGTCCTCGCCTGGGACGACCTGACCGCCACCGCGGTGGTGGCCCGGGTGCAGTTGGGCGAGGTGATGGTGGTCCACCTCGACAAGCTGCGCGGCGAGTCAGCCGAGCTGCTCATCCGCTCGGCCGTCGAGCTCGGTCACGCCATCGGCAACCAGCACTGGCCGGCCGTGGTCAAGGGCACGAAGATGTACGTCCCGTTGACCGTGGACCGCAAGGTCATGGACTCGGTGATGCGCACCCACGCCTTCACCGGGATCACCCACGAGTTCGTTCCCGGCACTGAGGTCATCGCGTACCTCGCGCCGCACGAGTCGCGGCGGTTGTTCGGTGGCGCCGACTCGACGCCGCACTCCCACCTCCCCGCCGACCTCAACTGAGCGGGGCCGGACGGTGCGCACCATGGCGGAAACCCTGAAGCTGCTGCAGTTCGGCGACTCGGTCTTCCCGGTCGGCGCCTTCTCCTTCTCCAGCGGTCTGGAGATGGCCGTCCAGCACGGCGTCGTGCACGATCGGGAGACCCTCCAGGACTACGTCCGGACCGTCACCCGGCTCGCCGCCACCGGGGACGGTGTCGCCCTGCTCGCCGGGCACCGTGCCGCCGTCGCGGGAGACCTCGACCGGATCCGGTGTGCCGACGAGGCCGTCCACCTGCGCAAGATCAACGAAGAGATGCGGACGATGTCCGTACGCATGGGGCGCAAGCTGGCGGAGGCCGCGACCCGGATCGTCGGGGAGACCCTGCTCAAGAAGCGGCTCGGCGAGTCGGCGTCGGGCGCGCCGGTCACCTACCCGGTCGCGCTCGGTGTGGTCTTCGCCGACCTCGGGGTGCCCGAGGAGGACGCGTTCGCGGCCCACCAGTACGGCGCCGCCTCGACGGTGCTCAGCGCCGCCATCCGGTTGATGCGGGTCGACCACCTCGACGCGCAGTCGATCCTGTTCGCGGTCAACGAGAAGGTCACCGACGACTACCGCGACGTGCGCACCGCCGACCTCGACGACATGCAGAGCTTCGGACCGCACATCGACGTCCTGGCCGGCGCGCACCAGCACATCCACGTGCGGATGTTCATGAGCTGAGAGCTGACCTCCGCGATCCACACGTTTCTGACCCTCAACACGTCTCCCAGAAGGACTGGTCACATCATGAAGTCGGCAAGTCGTATCGGCGTAGGCGGCCCGGTGGGCAGCGGCAAGACCGCGATCATCGAGGCTGTCGTGCCCCGTTTCGTGGACAACGGGCTGCGCGTACTGGTGATCACGAACGACGTCGTCACCACCGAGGACGCGAAACACGTCCGGCGCGCCCTGACCGGGGTCCTCGTCGAGGACCGGATCCTCGGGGTGGAGACCGGGGCCTGCCCGCACACCGCCGTGCGCGAGGACCCGAGCATGAACCTGGCGGCGGTGGAGGACATGGAGTCCCGGTTCCCGGACAGCGACGTGGTGCTGATCGAGAGCGGCGGCGACAACCTCACGCTGACGTTCAGCCCCGCCCTGGTCGACTACTTCATCTACGTCATCGACGTGGCGGCCGGCGACAAGATCCCGCGCAAGAACGGCCCGGGGATCTCCAAGTCCGACATCCTCGTGATCAACAAGACGGACCTCGCCCCCTACGTGGATGCCGACCTCGATCTCATGGCCCGCGACGCGGACGTGACGCGCAACGGCAAGCCGGTCATGTTCACCAACTGCAAGACGGGTGAGGGCATCGACGAACTCGTCTCGTTGATCCGCCGCAACGCGCTCTTCGACGCCGAAGTGGTCGCATGATCACACTGGACGGTGCGCGGGAACTGGCACCGTACCAGGACCAACCGGCACAGCTGCCCGCCGCGTCCAACGGCAAGGTCGGCGTGCTGCGCCTCGGGTTCGAACGGCGCGGTGACCGGACGATCCTGCACGACCTCTACCGGCAGTCACCGCTGCTCGTCCAGCGGGCGCTCTACTGGGACGAGGAGATGCCGCAGCTTCCCTGCGTCATGATCCTCACCACCTCCGGCGGTGTGCTCCAGGGCGACCGCCTGCACATGGACGTCGACCTGGCACCGGGCAGCCAGGCGCACCTGGTCACCCAGGCCGCCACCAAGATCCAGGAGATGGACGCGAACTACGGCTCGCAGATCCAGCGCTTCACCCTGGCCGAGGACACCTATCTCGAATACCTCCCGGAGCCCGTGATCCCGTACCGGGGCAGCCGGTTCGTCACCGACACCCGGGTGCGGCTCCCGGAGAGCGCCACCATGCTCTACGGCGAGGTCCTCCAACCCGGCCGGAAGTACTACCGCGACGGGGAACTCTTCGCCTACGACCTCTTCTCCTCCTCCCTGGGCGCGGAGCGGCCCGACGGCCGGCAGTTGTTCGTGGAGAAGTTCGTGGTGGCTCCCGGGCAGTTCCCAGTGGCGCGGCTCGGCGTCATGGATCGCTTCCACATCTTCGGCAACGTCGTACTCCTCACCAGCCCGGAGCGGGCCGCCCGCGTCTACGAACGGACCTCGACGCCGGTCTGGGACGAGGAGACGCCGCTGGCCAGCGCCGTCAGTCGACTGCCGAACGACGCGGGCCTCATCTTCAAGGTCCTCGGCCAGGAGACGGAGCCGGTCCGTGCCGCTGTCCGTGCCTTCTGCGTGGCCGCCCGCGAAGAGGTGACCGGCCGGACCTTCCCGCCGGCCTTCAGTTGGCGATGACGGATCCCCGAGGAGAATGCCGTGACGAGCGTGACCCGCAGCTGGGACAGGCTGAGTGACCACAACCCTCTGATCGGGTTCGTCGACGCCTGCCTGCGCGGGCCGGCACAGGTCGTCCTGCAGAACAACCCGCTCACCGGGCTGCTCGTCCTCGTCGCGATCGCCTGGGGAGCGTTCGAGAACGGGCAACCACGGATCCTCGGGGGAGCGGTCCTCGGTCTCGTCGTCGGCACCGCCACGGCCGTCGCCCTGCGGGTGGACGAGCCCTCGTTGCGCAAGGGACTGTTCGGCTTCAGCCCACTGCTGACCGGGATCGCCGTCCCGACATTCCTCGACGACCGGCCGTTGATGTGGCTCTACCTGGTGCTCGGAGCGATCGCCACGACAGTTGTCACCCTGGCCCTGAACGCGATCTTCAAGACCTGGGGCCTGACCGCGTTCACCATGCCGTTCGTGCTGACCACCTGGGTGCTGCTGCTGGCCGCGTACCAGTTCGACCGGTTCACCGTGCTGACCAACCTGAAGCCGATGTTTCCCGGCGAGGGGCAGTTGACCGGTGGGCGCTTCGACTGGGACCTGGTCCCCACCTTCCTGCGCGGGGTCTCCCAGATCTATCTGATCAACAGCTGGGTCACCGGCCTGATCATCCTGGTCGCGCTGCTGGTCAACTCCCGCTGGTCGGCGCTCTTCGCGGTGATCGGCGCGGTCGGCGCGACACTGCTGGCGCTCTGGTTCGGCGCCGACGCGGCCTCCCTGGACAAGGGCCTGTTCGGCTTCAACGCGGTGTTGACGGCGATCGCCGTTGGTGCGGTGCTGCACCGTCCCGGAGCGCTGGTGACCCTCTACACCCTCTTCGGCATCGCCCTGACGCTCTTCGTCCAGATGGCCCTGGCGACAGTGCTCACCCCACTGGCCATCCCGGTGCTCACCGGACCCTTCAACATCGCCACCTGGTTGCTGCTGCTGCCCAAACGGCACTTCGCGCCGGTGCCCAACCACGAACGCGCCAAGGAGACCGTCGTCTCGACGGTGAAGCACTCCGTCTGACCGTACCGAGAGGAGAGGTGAGCTTCCGTGCTCGCTCAGGACGCGGTGAACTCGGGCGACACCGCCTGGGTGCTGGTTTGCGCCGGCCTCGTGTTGTTCATGACCCCGGGCCTGGCCGTCTTCTACGGTGGAATGGTCCGCACCCGCAACGTGCTCGCGATGTTGCAGCAGAACATGGTCGCGCTGGGGGTCGTCAGCCTGACCTGGGTGCTGGTCGGCTACACCATCGCCTTCGGAGACGACGCCGGCACCGGCCTCTTCGGCAACCTCGAACTCTTCGGGCTCAACGACCTCCGGGTCCCGCCCGCGCCCCACCTGCACGTGGTCACCGGCCAGGTGACGATCCCGACCCTGGCGTTCGTGGCGTACCAGATGATGTTCGCGGTGATCACGCCCGCGCTCGTCACCGGCGCCACCGCGGGCCGGCTGAAGTTCGCCGGCTGGGTCGCGTTCCTGGCGATCTGGTCCATCGTGGTCTACGCGCCGGTCGCGCACTGGCTCTGGCACCCCGACGGCTGGCTGGCGCGGTTCGGCACCCAGGACTGGGCCGGTGGGATGGTGGTCCACGCCTCCGCGGGAGCCGCGGTGCTCGGCACCCTGCTGGTCGTCGGACGCCGCCGTGGTTGGCCCCGCACCGCGTCCCCGCCCAACTCCATCCCGCTGACCATCCTCGGGGCGGGCATCCTCTGGTTCGGATGGTTCGGCTTCAACGGCGGCGATGGACTCCAGGCGAACGGGCTCGCCGCCCAGGCGCTGATCAACACCCATCTCGCGGCCGCCGCCGGCATGCTCGTCTGGCTGGTGGCGGAGCGGTTGAAGGACGGCCACAGCACCGTCGTGGGTGGCGTCTCCGGAGCTGTCGCGGGGCTCGCGACGGTCACCCCCGCCGCCGGGTACGTCAACACGCTCTCCGCCATCGCCATCGGAGCGATCGCCGGAATCGTCTGCCACTTCGCGTTGCGGTTGAAGTATCTGCTCCGGCTCGACGACGCGCTGGACGTCCTCGCGGTCCACTTCGTCGGCGGCATGCTCGGCTCGCTGCTGGTCGGCTTCTTCGGCGACAGTGGCGTCAACCCGCTCGGCAAGGACGGTCTCCTCTTCGGCGGAGGCGGGTCCCTGCTCTGGCACCAGATCGTCGGCGTGGTCGCCGTGGTGGCCTTCTCCTTCGTGCTCAGTTGGGCGATTGCCGCCGCCGTGCAGGCCGTCCTCGGGCTCCGTGCCCCCGCCGACGAGCAGGACAACCTCGACCACGCCCAGCAAGACGCCGACGCGTACCACCTGGGCGGTGTTGCGGGCCTCAACGGCACTGGCGCACCGCAGCGTCGACGCGAACCCGGACGGGAACGCGGCGCCGAACGGCCCGCCCGGCCGGCCCAGAACGCCCGGCTGGTCACCGCGACGGTCAATCCGACGCTGCTGCCGACCACCCGGGAGCTACGCGACGCCCTGGTCGGTGCGGGAGCCACCTCGATCGTGCTCTTCGACGCCACGGTCTCCACCGCCGAACCGACTGCCCGTTCGCTGCCCCGGGGCTACTGGCAGGACCAGGACCTCGTGGGCCGCGCCCGGGTCGAGGTCGTGGTGGAACGCGAGGCGGTGTCCGCCGTGCTGGACGTGCTGGGTCGTTACGGTGCCGAGCGCTCGGAGTGCTTCGTGCAGGACGTCCAGCTCGCGACGGACGTCCGCTGAGCTGGTGCACGTCGGCGCGGGCCTCGGTCACCTCTTCGACCGGCGGGAACGGAGCAGGAACGACAGGGCGGACAGGGCGAGCGTTCCCCAGGCCGGCACCCAGAGTGGTTGTTGCTGCGCCAGCGTTCCGATGCCGCCTCCGGTGGCGTAGCAGAGCAGTGCCAGGAGCCCGAGGAAGGTGCCCTGGCGGGCCTGCTTCCGGCGGGTGTCCGGTCCGGCGAGCCAACGCCCGACGCGTTCGCCGATCTTCGCCACCGTGCCCGACTGGTAGGTGATGTGGGTGGTGATCCCGGCCGTGCGGACGAACAGGGTCGCCAGCGCGCCCATGGCAAAGCCACCCGCGGCGGCCAGCGCGATCCGCGGCGGCCCGCCCTGCCGGCCGTGGTGGAGCAGGACGTTGAGCACCGCCCAGAGCGCCAGCGTGGCCACGGCGCAGGCGAGTCCCCGTAAGGACGGCGACCACGGGCTCCGTGCCGCGCGTACCTGTGAGACCACGCCCGTGCCGGCGGCGAACGCGATCAGTGAGGCCGCGGACTCGGGCCAGGCGGCGTGTCGTCCGGCCAGGCCGATGCCCAGGAGGACGGCGTTGCCCGACTGGTTGGCGACGAACGCTCCGTAGCGCAGGAAGGCGAACGCGTCCACGAAGCCGGCGATGCCGGTGGTGAGGGCGAGGACCAGGAGCGGGCGCCGGAACTCCCCGTACACGTCCTGCGGGTCCGAGATGGCCGAGGCCTGCGCGGGTGCCGGGTCGCCCATCGCCTTTCACACCCTCCGGACAGAGGGCCCGGACAACCCGGGCATTCGGTATTTTACCGCCAAGGCAGCGGCTCGATCCGTTTCCCGTCCGATCCCCTCGGGCGACGCGGACACGGGCAGGCCGGAGGGCGATGCTGCCGGTCGGGCGCAGGTCATAGGGTGGTCCCCGTGGCGACCCTTCTGCTTTTGCGACACGGCCGGACGACCGCGAACGCCGACGGCGGCCTGGCCGGCCGCCAGCCGGTCGAGCTGGACGAGACGGGCCGGGCCCAGGCGGCCGCGGTCGGCGAGCGGCTGCGGTCGGTGCCGCTCGCCGCGGTGGTGACCAGCCCGCTCATCCGGTGCCGGCAGACCCTGGAGCTCGCGCTGCCCGACGCCGACCCGCTCGTGGAGGAGGGCTTGATCGAGTGCGGCTACGGAGCCTGGGAGGGACAGCCACTGAAGAAGCTGGCGAAGGAGCCGCTCTGGCCGGTGGTCCAGCAGCACCCCAGCGCCGTGGTCTTCCCGCAGGGTGAGGCGATGGCGGCGATGGCCGCACGGGCGGTCGCGGCGGTGCGCGCATGGGATGCGCGGATCGCCTCCGAGCACGGCCCGGAGGCGGTCTGGCTGGCGTGCAGCCATGGCGACGTGATCAAGGCGATCGTGGCCGACGCGCTCGGCGTACACCTTGATCTTTTTCAGCGGATCGTGGCCGACCCGGCGTCGGTGACGGCGATCCGGTATACGACGCTGCGGCCGTTCCTGCTGCGGCTCAACGACACCGGGGGCGACCTGGCCGCACTCGCGCCGCCGCCACGCAAGCGCCGTCGGGCGGCGCGGGCGGCGACGAGCGCGGCCGACTCCGACGCCCCGGTGGGCGGCGGCGCGGGGGCCGGCCGGTGAGCCGGAGTGCGCCACGCCCGGGTGCAAGGGCCGGTGCGCCGGGCGTGGCGGGGACCACGGTGATTCGGGTCGGTGGGGTGCGCGGTGCCATGGCGGGCCGGATAGGGTCGTGGGTATGACCCACCAGGTGCACGCCTTCGAACCGCCGGAGCGGTTCGTCGCCGGGACTGTCGGGCCGCCGGGGGAGCGCACGTTCTTCCTGCAGGCTCGCGGCGGCGGCCGGCTGGTCAGCGTCGCGCTGGAGAAGGTCCAGGTGTCCCTGCTCGCCGAGAAGCTGGAGGAGCTGCTCACCGAGGCACAACGTCGCTTCGGGGTGGATCTGCCCGAGCTGGCGCCGGTGATCGGCGACAACGAGCCACTGGACACTCCGGTCGACGAGGAGTTCCGGGTCGGGACCCTCGGGCTGGCCTTCGACGTGGACACCGCGACCGTGGTGATCGAGGCGATCGCCGCGGGCGAGGTGGAGCCCGAGGTCGAGCTGGGCGACGAGGACGACGAGGACGAAGACGACGACGAGGACGAAGAGCCGGACGAGGACCTGGACCGGCTCCGGGTCCGGCTCACCCCGCAGGCGACCCGCCAGTTCATCGAGCGGGCCCGGCGAGTGGTCAACGCGGGCCGGCCGCCGTGCCCGCTCTGCGGCCAACCGTTGGACCCCGCCGGGCACCTGTGCCCGCGGCACAACGGTTATCACCGGTGACCTCGTCCGGCCTCCAGCCTCGCCAGGACGGCGACGCCGCGCTGCGGCTGCTGCGTGACGGCGTGCTCGACCTGGAAGGTCGGCTGGTCGACGCGTCCAACACGACCCTGCGCGGCATCCTGACCCTGGAGGGCGTCACCGCCCGCTGCGTCTACAAACCGGTCCGGGGCGAGCGCCCACTGTGGGACTTCCCCGACGGCACGCTGGCCGGCCGGGAGGTCTCGGCATACCTGGTCTCCAGGGCGACCGGTTGGGACCTGGTGCCGCCCACCGTGCTGCGCGACGGCCCGTTCGGCCCCGGCTCCTGCCAGCTGTGGATCGACGAGCCGGAGGACGCCGAGCCGCTGGTCGGGTTCCTGCCGGCCGGTGAGCTGCCGCCACGCTGGTTCCCGATCGCCGCGGCCCGCGACGACGACGGCGCCGCGTACGCCCTCGCGCACGCCGACGACCCGCGGCTGGCCCGCCTCGCGGTGCTCGACGCAGTGATCAACAACGCGGACCGCAAGGGCGCTCACGTGCTGGTCGGTGCCGACGACCGGATCTACGGCGTGGACCACGGGGTGAGCTTCCACGTGGAGGACAAGCTACGTACGGTGCTCTGGGGTTGGGCCGGCAAGCAGCTGCCCGCGGACGCCGTGGAGATGCTCGACGGGCTCGCCGGGCAGATCGCCGGCGCGCTCGGCGCGGAGTTGGCCGACCACCTCACCATCAGTGAGGTGACCGAGGTGGCCTCCCGGATCGACCGGTTGCGCGAGACCGGTCGCTTCCCGCAGCCACCGGAGGACTGGCCGGCGATCCCCTGGCCACCCATGTGACCCGTTGTCATCTTGATCACCCGTGAGGCGCTCCGACCTCGTCGTCGGGCTGGCTAGGCTGATCCCATGGAGTCTTGGGCGGGACACGAGGTGCCACGGCTGCCGGGCAGGGGCAAGCCGTTGGCGCTGTACGACTCGGCGCGGCAGGGTGTCCACCCGAGCGAACCGGCCGACGCGGGGAGCATGTACGTCTGCGGCATCACCCCGTACGACGCCACCCACCTCGGCCACGCCGCCACCATGATCACGTTCGACCTGGTGCAGCGGATGTGGCGGGACGCCGGCCGCCCGGTGCGCTACGTGCAGAACGTCACCGACATCGACGACCCGCTGCTGGAGCGGGCCGCCCGCGACGGCGAGGACTGGGTGGTCCTGGCGATGCGGGAGACGGCGCTGTTCCGCGAGGACATGGAGGCGCTGCGGATCATCCCGCCGGAGCACTACGTGGGCGCTGTCGAGTCCATCCCGGACATCGCCGACAAGGTCGAGGTGCTGCTCAAGGACGGCGCCGCGTACCGCCTCGACGACGGCACCGGCGACGTCTACTTCGACATCTCCGCCACGGGCCGGTTCGGCTACGAGTCGAACCTGACCCGCGAGCAGATGCTGGAGATCTTCCCCGAGCGCGGCGGTGACCCCGACCGCGCCGGCAAGCGCGACCCACTGGACCCGCTGCTGTGGCGTGGCGCCCGCGAGGGGGAGCCGTCCTGGCCGGGCGGGGAGCTGGGCCCGGGCCGCCCGGGATGGCACATCGAGTGCGCGGTCATCGCGCTGAACCTGCTCGGCGACCGGATCGACGTCCAGGGCGGCGGCAACGACCTGCTGTTCCCGCACCACGAGGCGTCCGCCGCGCACGCCGAGCGGCTCACCGGTCAGGCGCCGTTCGCCGAGCACTACGTGCACGCCGGGATGATCGGCCTGGACGGCGAGAAGATGTCCAAGTCCCGCGGCAACCTGGTCTTCGTGTCCCGGCTGCGCGCCGACAAGGTCGACCCGATGGCGGTCCGCCTGGCGTTGATCTCCGGGCACTACCGCAGCGACCGCACCTGGACCGACGAGCTGCTCACGACCGCCAAGGAGCGCCTGGACCGTTGGCGGCGGGCCGCCGCCGCGCCGGCCGGGCCGTCCGGGGCCGAGCTGCTGGCCGGCGTACGCGAGCGCCTGGCCGACGACCTCGACACTCCCGGTGCCCTGGCGGTCGCCGACCGCTGGGTCGAGGCGACCCTCGCCGGCGCCACGGACGACGCCGAAGCGCCCGCCCTCTTCGCGAACACGGTGGACGCCCTCCTGGGCATCCGCCTCTGACACCTCTCCCGGCAGACGGCACGCGTGCCGCAGCGCCGCGCGCCTCGCCGCGGCGGGCGTGATCGACTCGCTGCGGCGCCGCGCGCCTCGCCGCAGCGGGCGTGATCGACTCGGCTTTCAGGAAGTCGCGGTGTCCGGGCCGGTGTGATGCCCCGATTTCCTGCAACCAGAGTCGATCACCGCGACGCCCCCGTCGATCATGAGGTTGACGGGCGGTTTGATCTCCGCCGGACCCGTCAACCTCATGATCAACGGGATGGGCGCGGATCGCGCGGGGCGTGGGCGGGATTGGTGGGGTCAGCCCAGGACCAGGCCGGGGTCGGGCTCCGGGTCGGGGGTCGGGGCGGGGATCTTGTATTCCTCGGTGAGGGTCGTCATCGGGCCGGGCCAGGTGGCCTGGGCCACCTCGATCGGCTTGTGGTGCGTGTCGTACGCGACGTGCAGCAGGTGCAGCACCGGGGTGTCCGGCCGGATCTGGAGTGTCTCGGCCTCCTCCCGGCTGGGCTGGCGGGCGCTGATCGTGTCGGTGGCGGAGACGTACCGCCGCCCGGTGGCTTCCTCCGCCTCCTGATAGAGGGGGCGGCCGAAGGCCTCGGTGCGCTCCAGCGAGGTGCCGGCGGTGTCGCGGGGCAGGAACCAGGACGCGCCGACCTCGACGGGGGAGTCGTCGGTGCGGACGAGGTGTCGCCGGCAGAGCAGGTTGGTGCCGTCGGGCACCCCGAACGCGTCGGCGACCTCGGCGGGGGCGGGGGAGTGGCCGACCGAGACGAGTTGTTGGCGGTACCGGGCGGCCAGGTCGGTGTGGTAGCCGCGGAAGCCGCCGTACCGCCCTCGGGAGAGTCGGTTGAGTCGGCGGCGGGTGCCCCGGACGTACGTACCGGAGCCGGGTTTGGTGATCAGGATGCCCTCGACCCGCAGCTGGTCGACGGCGCGTTGCACGGTCTGCTTGGCGACGCCGAACATCTCGGCGATGGCCGGGATGGACGGCAGTCGCTCGCCGGGTCCCCAGTCGCCGCGGCGGACCTGGGCCTTGAGCTGCGTGGCAATCTGTCGGTGCGGGAACTCGGCGGCCCCGGGATTGATCTGCACACCCGCCTCCTTGATCACATCTAGGTTCCTAGGATGCCCTAGCGGGTGTGACGGCGCCACCCCGGACACGCCAAAAAACGGGCCCTCGGACCAGAGAAGGTCCGAGGGCCCGCAGTGAACAGTTGGCTACCAGGAGCCGGCGGTCGGGCCGGCTGAACCGCCCCGTCGGCGCAGGTACTTCTCGAACTCCTGGGCGATCTCGTCGCCGGTCAACGGGGTGATGCCCTCGTCGCCGACCCGTTCCTCCAGCTCACGGACGTATTCGCCCAGCTCGGCGTCCTGCTCGGCGGCGCTGCGCACCCGCTGCTCCCACTCGGCGGACTCCTCGGCCAGGTCGGCCATCGGCACCGGCAGGTCGACGACCTCCTCGACCCGGTGCAGCAGGGCGAGGGTGGCCTTGGGGCAGGGCGGGTTGTTGGCGTAGTGCGGCACGTGCACCCAGAACGACACGGCGTCGACCTCGGCGCGGGTGCAGGCGTCGTGCAGCACACCGACGATGCCTGTCGGCCCGTCGTAGCGGGTGGGGGTGAGCTGGTAGCGCTCGGCGGCCTGCGCGTCGGACGCACTGCCGCTGATCGGCAGCGGCCGGGTGTAGGGAACATCGGCCAGCAGTGCGCCGAGCAGCACCACCCGTTCGACCTCGAGGCTGTGGCAGATCTCCAGCACCTGCTCGCAGAACGTCCGCCAGCGCATGCTCGGCTCGATGCCGCGGATCAGCACCACGTCGCGGTCGGTGCCCTCCGGGCTGGCCACCATGAACCTGGTCGTCGGCCACTCCACGCGGCGCGTCTCCCCGTCGGCCATGGTGATGGTGGGCCGGCTGACCTGGAAGTCGTAGAAGTCCTCCGGGTCCAGCTCGGCGATCTGCCGCGCGTTCCAGACCTGTTCCAGGTGCTCGACGGCCGCGGTGGACGCGTCGGCGGCGTCGTTCCAGCCCTCGAAGGCGGCGATGGCCACCGGGGACCGCAGCACCGGCAGTCCGTCGAACTCGGTCACGCCGTCACCTCACCCTGCTCGTCGCGGTCGGCGCCGGGATCGCGCCCGGTCGTCATACCGTGTGGCACAGCGGCGTCCCTGTTGTCCTTCACGTCCGCCAGCCTACGTGCCGGGCAGGGATGCGGCCCGTCGGCCGCGCCGGTCCACCGGACCGACGACCGGTCATACACGAACGAACCAGACAGGGTGATCCCGCTGACACAATATGGGATCGGGTGCCGAGGGGCGCTGGGTGCGGTGGGGACGGCACTAACCTGAACGGGTGCGGACTTCGTTGATGGATGTGCTGGCCGACCGGATTCTCATCGCCGACGGGGCGATGGGCACGATGCTGCAGGCCGCGGACCTCACGCTCGACGACTTCGACGGCCTCGAAGGGTGCAACGAGATCCTCAACGTCACCCGGCCGGACGTGGTGCGTGGGGTGCACGACGCCTACCTGGCCGCCGGCGCGGACTGCGTGGAGACCAACACGTTCGGCGCCAACCTGGCCAACCTCGCCGAGTACGACATCCCGCAGCGCATCCGGGAGCTGTCCGAGGCGGGCGCCCGCATCGCCCGGGAGGCCGCCGACGCGGCCAGCACCCCGCAGCGGCCCCGGTTCGTGCTCGGGTCGATCGGGCCGGGCACCAAACTGCCCACCCTCGGGCACGCCGCCTACGCGACCCTGCGCGACGCGTACCAGGAGAACGCCGCCGGCCTCATCGAGGGTGGCGCGGATGCGCTGATCATCGAGACCTGCCAGGACCTGCTCCAGGTCAAGGCGGCCGTGGTCGGGTCGAAGCGGGCGATGGCCGAACTGGGCCAGTCGGTGCCGATCATCTGCCACGTGGCGGTCGAGACCACCGGCACGATGCTGGTGGGCAGCGAGATCGGTGCGGCCCTGGCAGCGATCGAGCCGCTCGGGGTGGACCTGATCGGGCTCAACTGCTCGACCGGCCCGGCGGAGATGAGCGAGCACCTGCGGTACCTGTCGCAGCACTCCCGCATCCCGCTGTCGGTGATGCCGAACGCCGGCCTGCCGGTGCTGACCGCCGACGGGGCGTACTTCCCGTTGACTCCCGTGGAGCTGGCCGAGGCCCTGGAGCGGTTCATCACCGAGTACGGCGTGGGGCTGGTCGGCGGCTGCTGCGGCACCACCCCGGAGCACATCCGGGTG
>NZ_JAGPYA010000051.1:0-51981 GCF_018070245.1 Micromonospora sp. M61
GGATCAAGCCTGACCGCCCGGAGCCGGGCACGGCAGGCCCCGCCCCCACACCGCAACCACCGACCCGCCCCACCACCGCAACCTCAACCAGTCACAGCGAACAACCGCCGCCGAGCCCCCAGCAGCACGACGGAAGCCAACACCACCCCGACCCCCATGGTGACCAGCAGCGGGCTGGGATCCCCCGGGAGCAGCCCGGCCAGCGACCGCGACGCGGTGCCCAGCGCGAGGTAGAGACCGGCCCAGGCGGCCGCGCCGATCGCGGCGCAACCGAGGAATCGACCGTACGACATGCGCAGCCCACCGGCGGCCAGCGGAAGCAACGCGTTGAACACGGGCAGGAACGGCGCGACGACCATCATCCGACCGCCACCGCGACGCAGGATGCCCTCCGCCGCCGTCCAGCGCGCCTCGCCGATCCAGCCGCCGATCCGGCTGTGCCGCAGTTGCTCGGCGTAGCGGCGGCCGACGAGGAAGCTCAGCGACCAGCCGGCCAGGCAGCCGACCAGGACCGCGGCGAACGTGGCCAGCCCGGTGGTCGGGCGGCCCACCCCGACGGCGGCCAGGATCGCCACGTCGCCGGGGATCAGGACACCCAGCAGGGGTACGGCGTCGAAGAGCATGACGAGCCCGAGCGCACCCATCAGCAGCAGAACGGGTAGTTCACCGATCTGTGCCAGCCATTGCGTCATGCCTCGTACGCTATGGCCGCGGCACCACTTCGGACATCCGGTTACAGCCCCCAGGCACCCCTGGTATCGGTCTCGGGGTCGCCCCTGAGCCGGCGCCCGCACTCAGGCGGGTCGCAGCACCTGCACCCGGCGTAGCGACGAGTCGACCGACGGTTCGGTGGTGGGCACCGGATAGTCGGCCAGCACGGTCAGGCGGTCCGTCGGCAGGTGACCCCGACCCGGGTCTCCGACCAGCACGTCGGCACCCGCGGCGGCGGCTCGCTGGAGGAACGGCAGCATCCGGTCGGCCATCTCGCGGTCGTAGAAGACGTCGCCGGCGACCACCAGGTCGGCTTCCGGGTCGGTGCTGTCGAGCAGGTCGTCCCCGACGGCGTCGACGGCGACCCGGTTGACGCGCGCGTTGAGCGTGACGGCGGCGACGGCGTACGGGTCGATGTCGTTGGCGGTCACCTGCGTGGCGCCGGCCAGCGCGGCGGCGATGGCGACCAGTCCCGACCCGGCGGCGAGATCGAGCACCCGGCGGCCGGCGGCCAGCTCAGGGTGGTCCAGGAGGTGACGGGCCAGTGCCTGGCCACCAGCCCAGGCGGACGCCCAGTACGGCGCGGGCAGGGCGTGGCCCGCGGCGGCTTCCATTCTGGCCCACCAGACGATCGCGTCCTCGGCCAGGTGCAACCGCACCTCGGGCACGAACGGGGTGGGGACCAACCGGAGCCGGTCCAGGCCGGTGCCGGGCGCGTCGATTTCGCGTTCCAGCTCGGTCAGCGCGTCGGCTGCGGCACCTGTCATCGGCGCAAGCATGCCCCAGCGGCGGGTGTTCGGGGCGGGTTTCACATGCCGCCGCGCAGAGTTCACCCGACTTCACACAAAGACCTACGGCACTTCGGCCAGCGGATCGGGGTTTTGCCCGTTACTGTCGAACAGGTACGGGCGATCATCGGCCAGAGGCCGAGGGTCAGCCGCTTTGAACAGGGAGAGATGCATGGCAACCGGCACGGTTAAGTGGTTCAACTCGGAAAAGGGCTTTGGCTTCATCGAGCAGGATGGCGGAGGGCCGGACGTGTTCGTCCACTACTCCGCGATCGCTTCGAGCGGCTACCGGGAGCTCAACGAGGGCCAGAAGGTCGAGTTCGAGGTGACCCAGGGGCAGAAGGGTCCGCAGGCGGACAACGTCCGCCCGATGTAGCTCCGTGCCGGTGACGGCGGCCGGTCTCCGGCCGCCGTCGCAGCGCACTCAAGACGCCGCCGGGGCGGCGGGCAGGTCCCGCCGCCTCCGGATTGGCCCGATCAACAGAATCAACGGGGTGAGCGCCAACCAGGCGGTCATCACGAATATTGCTGTCGCGACGCCGTAGCGCGCGCCGATCGCACCGGCCAGCAGGGCCGCCAGCGGGATCGTTCCGTAGTTGAGCAGATGCATGCTCACCGTCACCCTGCCCAGCAGGTGGTGCGGCGTGTAGGTCTGCCGGAAGGCACCCTTGACGACGTTGCCGATGGCCACGCCGAGGCCGATCAGCAGACCTCCGAGGGCTGGCCAGGCCAGCCCAATGCCGGGTGCGGCGAGCGGGACGAGCAGAGCCGGCGGGCCGGTGAACGCCGCCCCGATCAGCAGCGCCCGCGCGGTGCCGCAGCGCCGGCCCAGCGTGGTGGCGAGCAACGCCCCGATGATCCCTCCAGCGCTCATCACGGCGATCAGGACGCCCACCAGGCCCGGTTCGAGACGCAACTCACGGACCAGGAAGACCACCAGGACGGCCTGGTAGCCGGTCAGCCCGATGTTGCTGGCCGCGCCGAAGACCGTCAGCACCCGCAGGTACGGGTCTCGGGCGACGAAGCGCAGCCCCTCGGCGATGTCGCGGCGCAGTGACCGGGACTGGTCCACTCGGCGAACGCGCGGTTCGACGGTGCGGATCCGCAGCAGGCACACCGCGGAGACCAGGAAGCTGATCGCGTCCAGCAGCAGAGCGGTGACCGCACCGATGAGCTGGGCGATCAGACCTGCGACGCCGGGGCCGACGACATAGCTCGCGCTCTGGGCGGCGTGCAGCTTCGCGTTGCCCTCCGGCAGCTGCTCGGGTCGCAGCAGCACGGGCAGGTACACCTGGTCGGCTGTCTCGAAGAAGACCCGGGCCACGCCGGCGCTGAGCGCCACCAGGAGCAGGTGCCAGACGGTGAGCCGGTCGAGTGCGGCGGCGAGCGGCACGCTGAGGAAGAGCAGCGCGCGGAACAGGTCGCACGCCACCATCACGGGTCGGCGGGGCAGCCGGTCCACCCACGCGCCGGCCGGCAGGCCGATCAGCAGCCAGGGCAGCCAGGCCGCGGCGGTGAGCACCGCCACCTGGAAGGTGCCGGCGTCCAGGACGGCGACCGCGACCAGCGGAAGCGCGACAGTGGTGACGTTGCTGCCGATGCTGCTGACCGTCTGACCGGTCCAGAGCAGCCGGAAGTCGCGGTGCCGCAGCAATCCGCCGGCCCGGCGGACGGGGGTCGGGTCGCTGCGGGTGGCGGCGGTCACGGTCGCGCCGGCACGCCGTGGACGAACACGAAGACCGGTCGGCGCTCGGCGTCGTCGTCGGGCAGGTCCCGGTTGGCCCAGCGCGAGAGGATGCCGATCATCTCGCGGCTCAGCTCGGCCAGTTCCTCGGGCGTGAGGCGCAGCCAGTGGTCCGTGGAGAACGCGGCGTCCTGCCAGGATGCCTGCTCGGCCTCGTCGGCGGCGTGCCATGCCCGGGCCAGTGCGACGTGCCGGTCGAGGTTGAGCGAGGTGGCGGCGTCGGCGACCGCGCGGGCGGCCGGGTCGGCGTCGAAGTCACTGCTGGACCAGCGCAGCCCTCGGGTGACCAGCCGCCACCACCGTTCGCGCCGGTCGCGGGCCAGCTCGGGGGCCTCGGTGACCAGGTCCGCGGCGGCGAGGACCTTGAGGTGGTGGCTGACGTTCGCCGGTGCCTGGTCGGTGCGTTCGGCGAGCAGACCGACAGTCGAGGGCCCGTGCACCTTGAGCACGTCCATCAGACGGCGTCGCAGCGGGTGGGCCATGGCGGCCAGCACCCGCGAGTCGGTGATCTGGCGTACGGCGGGGGTCTCCATACCGCCACGATGCCATCCGCAACAGCTGTTGCGCAATACTTATTGCCCAACAGTTGTTGCGGACTGGAACTGCGAAGAGGGGCGGCCCGGCGGCTACGGGCCGCCCCTCGCTCAGGCGACGAGCCGGCGGGCCAACTCGTCGGCGACCTGCTTGGCCATGGCGGGCGGGATCGAGGCGGCGATCTTCTCGGGCGTCAGCCCGGCCAGCACGCCGGCGATGATTGCCTGCTCGTCCCGATCCCCGGCCGGCCGGTCAGCCGCCGCGGCGATGACCGCGATGGGCGAGCCTGGCGCCGGGGCACCGACCACACCGGGCGTGCCGGGCGCCGACACGAGCCAGTTCCGCAGGTTCGACAGGTCGGCCAGAACGTCGTCGACGGTGCGCTGCGGGCGGCCGGTGTCGCGCTGGATCTTGTCGGTGAGTTCCATCTCAGTCTCCTCCGTCAACGGTGGTGTGGCGATTAGGCCGATGGTGGTGAGGTAGCGGCGAAACAACGGCCGCTGGTCGCGGCCGGCCTTGATGGCGTCACGAAAGAAGCTGAAGTGGGTGTGCCAGCGGTGCGAGCTGTCGCCGCTGCTGCGCTTGCCGAGGCGGTCCCACCGCTTCACGGTGCTGCCGTCGAGGCTGTAGATGATCTCGCGGATGTCCCGGGTGTCGGCGGCGTTCGCGGCGCACTGGGCCACGCACCAGGCCGAGAAGCTGGCCAGGGTGTGCGTACGGCCACCGGAGCGGACCTCGAACCCGCCGACGTCCAGCGCCGCCGCGTCGAGGGTCAGTCCGGCCCGGTCCCGGGATGACTCGACCACCGAGTAGTCGTTCTTGACCACCCGGTCGGATCCACAGTGGTAGCCGCCCCGGTGGGACGGGTCGCCAACGATGCCGACCTCCGCCGGATCCAGGTCGTCCGGGCCGGGGGCGTTGTCGAGGTGAGTGAGGAGCAGGCTTCGAAGGGCCAACAGATTAGCCGGGGCCCGGGTCATGGGGTCCCCCTCTCAAATGGGGCGGGGACCGGGCACGACGTCACACCGCGTACGCGGTGCTGGGCTTTGGACGAGCCCGGTCTGCTGATGCACGGCGCCGGGCGTTGACACAACCATAGCCCGTGTTTCCGGTAAATGCCCAGCTCAGAGGGGCTCTGTTCAGATTGGAGGTTGCACCGGGGCAGAGTGGACGATCGGCAACAGCACCGCTGAGGGGTGAGTCGGGTCATGCAGAACCTGCCGCCAGCCGGCACGCAGCGTAACCGCCGTGCCGAGGGGTTCCCCGGTGCCGGGGTTGCGCGCCCAGCGCGGATGGGCTCCACCGCTGACCTGCACCCGCAGCCGGTGCCCGGCGGCGAACCGGTACGCGGTCGGCCAGAGCGGCACCGGGACCCGCAGCGCCCCGGAGGGGTCGGCCGGGAAGCGGTCGGGCGTCACCCGCACCAGACCGTCGCACACGTTCCACGAGCGGCCCCGACGGTCCACGTCGCACAGTCGCACGAAGACGTCCAGGTAGGGCAGTTCACTGCGGACGTGGATCTCGGCGCGTACCGGGCCGATCACCTCGACCGGCCCGGCCAGCGGGGCACTGGTGTAGGTCAGCACGTCGGGGCGGGCCTCGACGGGCCGGTTGTCCACCGGGCCGGCCCGCTGGGCGACGAGCAGTGGCCCGCCCAGCGACGGGGTGGGGTCGGCCGGGTCGTAGCGGAACTCGTCGGGCGGCGAGGTCACCGGCGGGCGCACCGCCAGCTCACCATCCGAATGCAGGTGCCAGGGGGTCTCGACCGCCGGTGGTGGCCAGGCCGGCAGGTCCCGCCAGCCGCCGCCGGGACCGCTCACGTGCAGCCGTACCGGGGGTTTCCGGAGCGGGTGTTCGTCCGCCGGTGGCGTGGCCGTGAGGTGCTTGTCGAGCCAGGCCAGCCCCTCGCTCAGGGCGGCCACGAACAGGCCGGGGCTGCCGTGCGTCCAGGGGCCGATCACCAGTCGCGGCTGGGCGCCGGCGGCGCGCAGGGTGGCGTGGTCGTCGAGCTGGGCGGGCAGGAAGATGTCGTGCCAACCAGTGACCATGACCACCGGCGCGCGCACCCGGGCCACCCGGTCGGCGAAGACCCGGGTCCGCCAGTAGACCGCGTCCGGACTGTGGTGACGCAGCCACTCCTGGAAGAAGGGGATGGTCACGCCGGTGGCGACCCGGTCGGCGTCCACGAGCGGCAGGTGCCGCAGCGCGGCGGCCAGCCGCGGCTGCCCGCGCTTGAGCTCCCACTGCCGGGCCAGCCACGGCACGGTCTGCGCGTGCAGCAGCTCCGCCCAGGTCAGCACGGTGTCCAGGGCGAAGGACTCCCCCGCGTACGTCGAGTCGCGGGTGGCCGAGGCGGTCACCACCGCGACCATCGCGCGCAGCTCCTCGCCGGCGTCGGCGGCCAGCGCCCACTGCGCGAAGCCCTGGTAGCTGACCCCGAACATGCCGAGCCGGCCGGCCCACCAGGGCTGGCGGCGCAGCCAGTCCAGGGTGTCCAACCCGTCGTCGCGCTCGTGCACGAGCGGGGCGAAGGTCCCACCGGAGCCGTCGGTGCCCCGGCAGGACTGGATCACCGCGTGCCGGCCCCGCGCGGCGAGCAGCCGGCCGAGCAGCCGCAGTGGGCCGCCCCGCCCGTACGGGGTGCGGATCAGCACGGTCGGCGCGTCCCGGACTGCCGGGGCGTAGTGGTCGGTGCGCAGCACCACGCCGTCGCGGGCCCGGACCGGGATGTCGCGGGTGACCCGCACCGAACCGGGCCGGATCGGTGGCAGCCGCAGCGCTGCGGCGGCGAGGCGGGCGGCGAGCCGGTCCGGCACCGGTCAGGCCGTCGGGCGGCGGGGCGACTCGGGCCGGGCGCCGCGGACCGAGTCGCGGTGGCCCCGCAGAGACTCGCTCATCTCCGCCATGAACCGCTGCACGATCTCCAGTTCGTCCTCGCCGAAGCGGGCCATCACCTCGTCGGTACGGGCGCCCAGCGGCCGGAAGAACTGCATGGCCAGGGCGGCGCCCTGGTCGGCGTAGTGCAGCAGCACCTTGCGCCGGTCGACGGTGTCGCGGTCGCGGCGGATGTGGCCCGCCCGCTCAAGTCGGTCGATCAGGGCGGTGACCGAGCCGGAGGAGAGGTTGAGGTGCTCACCGAGACGGCCGGGCGTGATCGGATCACCGAGCCGCTCAGCGTCCATCACGGCGATCAAGGCCTGCAGGTCGGTCGGGTTGAGGCCGTGCAGGTTGGCGAAGGCGTGGCCGACCTGCTGGGCGTCGGCCGCGTACCGCCGGAGGTCGTTGGTGATCTCCGCGGCCAGCTGCTCGCGGCGCGTGTCGCGCCGTCGGTACATGCCGTGAGTCGCCACCTCGCGCCGCTTCTTCCGTCGTCGGTCTCTCGGGTTGCAGCATAGAACAACCGTCGATAATCTCGAAAGACAAGATACTCGTCTTTCGAAGGACCCTGAGGTCACTGATGTCTGTGTTCACCAGAGTCGCCCGCGGCCGGCTGGCCGCCTGGCTCACCGTGGCCGCGGCGATCGTCGTCGCCGCGGCCGTCTTCGGGACACCCCAGCCGGACAACCCGGCACCGGTCTCCGCCACCGGCCTGTCGGTGGAGTGGCAGTCGACCCAGGTGCAGCGCCTACAGGACCAGCTGCCGTCCAGCGACGTGCAACCGGCGATCGTGGTGGTCAGCCGAGGCGACCGGGGCGCGCTGAGCGACGCCGACCGGGCCAGCGTCGACGCCCGCGCCGGCGATCTGCGCCGCTTCGCCGTGGGCGGGCAGGTCAGCCCCGCACAGGTCTCCCCGGACGGCACGGTGGCCCTCATCGCCATCCCGATCGACACCGCCGGCGGGCAGGAGGCCGTCACCGAGACGGTGACCCAGCTGCGCACCGCCCTGGCGGACCTGCCCGGGCTGACCGCCGAGGTGACCGGTTCCCCCGCCTTCACCGCCGACCTCTCCTCGGTGTTCGACGGCGCCGACATCACCCTGCTCGCGGTGACCGCGGCCGTCGTGGCGCTGCTGCTGCTGATCACCTACCGCAGCCCGTTCCTGTGGATCGTGCCGCTGGCCGTGGTCGCGGCGACCGAGCAGCTCACCCTACGCGCGGTGGACACCATCGTCCCGGCCGTCGGCATCAACCTCCAGCAGGGCCAGGTCACCGGCATCGCCAGTGTGCTGGTCTTCGGCGCCGCCACCGACTACGCCCTGCTGCTCATCGCCCGCTACCGGGAGGAACTGCGGCGCGAGGAAGACCGGTTCGCGGCGATGCGCGCCGCGCTGCGCCGCACCGCCGAGCCCATCCTCGCCAGCGGCGGCACCGTGATCCTCGGTGTCCTCACCCTGCTGCTCAGCGAGCAGGAGACCAACCGGGCGCTGGCGGTGGCCTGCGCCACCGGTGTGCTCTTCGCCATGCTCTCGGCCCTGTTCGTGCTCCCCGCCGTCCTGGTGCTCTTCGGTCGGGGTCTGTTCTGGCCGTTCGTGCCCCGTGTCGGTGGCCCGGTCCGTGAGGGACGGCTCTGGGGCCGGCTCGGCACCGCCGTGGAACGCCGCCCGGTGGTCGTCGCGGTGCTGGCCACCCTGCTGCTCGGCGGTCTGGCGCTGGGCGGGCTCGGGATCCGCACCGGCCTGTCCGAGACCGAGCAGTTCCGGGCCGAACCCGAGGCGGTGACCGGGGCGCAGACCCTCGCGAGGGCCTTCCCCGCCGGCAGCACCCAGCCGGTGGCCGTGCTCACCACCCCGGCGGCGGTGCGGGCCGTCACCGACGCCGCCACCGCCGTGCCCGGTGTGGCCTCGGCACGCCCCGGTGACGCCGGTGACGCCGTGGCCCAGGTCGACGTGATCCTGGAAGCCGAGCCCGGCACCACCGCCTCGGACCGCGCGATCGAGGCGCTGCGCGAGACCGTCGCCGCCGTTCCCGGCTCCGCTCCCCCGGCCGCCGCCGGCGCGGACGCGCCGTCCGGGGCGATCGTCGGTGGCTCCGTGGCCGCCACGTACGACTCCGACGAGGCCAACGACCGCGACCTGCGACTGATCCTGCCGATCATCCTGTTGCTGGTCGGCGCCGTGCTCGTGCTGCTGCTGCGCGGCCTGCTCGCACCGCTGCTGCTGGTGCTCACCGTGATCGCGTCGTTCTTCGCGAGCCTCGGCGCGGCGTGGCTGCTCTTCGACCACGTGCTGGGTTTCCCCGCCCTGGACAGCGGCGTGCTGCTGCTCGCCTTCGTGTTCCTGGTGGCGCTGGGGGTGGACTACAACATCTTCCTGGTCACGCGTGCCCGGGAGGACGCCCGCAGCGCGGGCACCCGCGACGGCATGCTCTCCGCCCTGCGGGTCACCGGCGGAGTGATCACCAGCGCCGGAGTGCTGCTCGCCGCGGTCTTCGCGGTGCTCGGCGTGCTGCCGCTGATCACACTGACCCAGATCGGCATCATCGTCTGCATCGGCGTCCTGCTGGACACCCTGCTGGTGCGCACGGTCCTGGTGCCGGCGCTGGCGTTCATGCTGGGTGAGCGCTTCTGGTGGCCCGGGCGGATCACCCGCGACCGCCCGGAGGACATCCCGGCGTCGCCGGAGCTGGTCGCCGCCCGCGACTGACCGACAGGTAGCGACGGGGGCCGTGACGACAACGTCACGGCCCCCGTCGAGGTCAGTAGTCCAGGCAGACGCACTCGGTCATCAGCGCCCGCACGTTGCGCACGTACGACGGGTTGGGGATGGCCAGGGGCTTGCCCTCCTGCGCCACCGCACCGTGCCCGTAGTTGTACGAGGCGATGACCGCGTTGAGCAGGCAGGAGTTCAGCTCGGCGGTGCACAGGGCCGGATCGAGGCGGTAGTCGGCCTCGAAGTACATGTCGCCGATGTATTTCGTCGCCCAGGCCAGGTAGGTGGCGCCGAGGTAGGCGTTGTCCCGGTAGTCGTCGATCTCGTAGCTCTTCTCGAACCGCTGGTTCATCCAGGTCGCGGTGCCCGGCATCACCTGCATCAGCCCGACACCGCCGTCACAGGCGTAGATGTTGGACTGCCAGCCGCTCTCCTGCCAGGCGGTGGCCTTGAGCAGGGTGAGCGGGACCTTGATGTCCGGCGCGGAGGTCGGCCAGTAGGTGCGCCCGGCCGCGTCGGTCAGCGCCGCCTTCGCCTCGGCCCGGGTCGCCTGGGTGCCCTTGTACGTCGGTTTGCAGGAACTCGGTGCGGGCTTCGGCGGGGCCGGCGGGACCTGCGTCTCGGTGGGCGGCTTCGCCACGGCGAGTGGCTTCGGCGCCGTGCGGGTCGGCTTCTTCGTCGGCTTCTTCGTCGGCTTCGGGGTCGCGCTGAGGCTCGGCGCGGCGCCCATCGACTCCAGGGCGCTCACCGACGGGCTCGGCTCCCCGGTGGGCTCGTCGGCGAGGGCGTCCGTCGGCGCGTCGGTGACCGCCACCGGGGCCGCCAGGTCCTGCGGGCTCTCCCCCTTGGTGGCGCAGCCGACCAGCGTGCTCGCCAACAGGAACCCGGCGAGCACCGCGGTGCCCAGCCGTCTCGTCCGTCGAACCATGCCCTTGCCTCCCCCGATGTGATCCTCGCCGCACCCTAGCAAGGTTCAACTGGGCGGCGGTGCCCCTGCGACGGCGGCCGGGCCTGTTCCACCGGCTGCTCCAGATCCCCCACCGCCCGGTCCCGGGTGGCCCACGCCACCACGAAGACCACCGTCCAGAGCACCCCGAGCAGCACCGCCGCGGCGGTGCTGCTCGCCGTGTCCAGACCGAGGTAGAGCCGTGCGCCGCTGACCCCGAGCACCCCCGCGGCGGCGGCTGTCCAGGCGGCCACCGCCACCGGCCAGCGGGAACTGCGGGACACCAGCCAGGCCAGGGTGCACAGGCTCGCCGCGACCACGGCGTTCTGGGTCGGCAGCGGGGCCGAGTCGCCGCCACCCGGCGCGCTGCCGTGCGGCCCGGTCAGCTCGGCGACCACGGCCAGCACCACCAGCGGCACGAACGCGCCCACCGTGCCGACGACGCTGAGCAGGTCCGCCCGCCAGGGTCGGTTACGCCACGCCAGCACCGCGGCCACCAGCGCCACCAGCACGATCAGCACGGACCCTCGTACCACCGACACCACGACCATCGTGGCGTCGGCCGCGCCGGGGGTGCGCCGGGAGGCGAACCAGCCCGCGATGGCGCCGTCCAGGGCGGCCAACCCGCTGTTGCGGACCGCCACGCCGAGCAGACCCGCGATGGCGAGCCCGGCGACGAAGAGCAGCAGAAGCCCGGCGGCCAGATTGAGCAGCAGCGTCCACCCCGGCCCGATCCGCATGGCCACCAGGAAGAACAGCACCCCGTAGCGGGCCGTGAGCCAGCGCACCGGGGGCAGCGCGCCCGCCCGGGACAGCAGCGCGCGGACCGGGTCGGGATTGCGACCCAGCCACCGGCCGGCGAGCACCACACCCAGCAGGCCGGCCAGCAGCACCAGCGCCGCGCCGGTGGCCCGGCCGAGCAGTCGGGAGACCGTGTCGTACGACTCACCGGCGAGGTGACCGAGCAGGATCGAGCCGCCCACCCAGGTCACCACCCCGGCGAGGTTCCACAGGGCGAACCGCCGGTACGGCATGCCGGCCGCACCGGCCAACCGGGGCACCAACGTGCGGGCGAAGGCCACCCAACGGGCCGCGAACACGCCCCGACCACCCAGCCGGGCGAGCATGGCGTCGGCCCGACCCCACCGCTGCGGCCCGACCCGGTGGCCCAGCCCGGCGCGCAGGCGGGGGCCGTAGCGCCGTCCGGCGCGGAAGGCCAGCCCGTCACCGAGGACCGCCGCGGCGATCATCGCGAGCAACGCCGGCGCGAGCCGCAAGGTACCGTTGTAGGTGAGGAAGCCGACGAGCAGCAGGGTAGCCTCACCCGGCACGAGCAGGCCGAAGATCACCGCGGTCTCGCCCGCCACGATCAGCGCGGCGACCAGGTAGATCCACAGGGTGGGCAGACCCTGCACCCAGGTCAGCAGGTCGTGCACTCAGGCCCCCGGGACACGGGAGCCAGCATGCCAGCCGGGGGAACCACCGGCACAGCAGTTTCACCATAGATCAGGGGCACCTGGGGGTGACCCCGACGCAGCCTGCGCGAGCGCAGGCGGAAGGATAGAGGGTATGCAGCTTCGCACCGACCTCCGCAACGTCGCCATCATCGCTCACGTCGACCACGGCAAGACCACCCTGGTCGACGCCATGTTGCGGCAGGCCGGGGCGTACGGCGCCCGGGGCGAGAACACCGAGCGGGTGATGGACTCGGGTGACCTGGAGCGCGAAAAGGGCATCACGATCCTGGCCAAGAACACCGGTGTGCGCTACCTGCCCGCGGACGGCTCCGACCCGGTCACCATCAACATCATCGACACCCCCGGCCACGCCGACTTCGGTGGCGAGGTGGAGCGCGGCCTCACCATGGTCGACGGCGTGGTGCTGCTCGTCGACGCCAGCGAGGGCCCGCTGCCGCAGACCCGCTTCGTGCTGCGCAAGGCGCTGCGGGCCCGGATGCCGATCATCCTGGTGATCAACAAGGTGGACCGGCCCGACGCCCGGATCAAGGAGGTCGTGGACGACACCTACGAGCTCTTCCTCGACCTGGACGCCGACGAGGAGCAGATCGACTTCCCGATCGTCTACGCGTGCGCCCGCGACGGCATCGCCTCGCTGACCCAGCCCGCCGACGGCTCGGTGCCCGACGACAGCACCTCCCTGGAGCCGCTGTTCCGCACCCTGCTCGACACCATCCCGCCGCCCTCGTACGACGAGGGCGCGCCGTTGCAGGCGCACGTCACCAACCTCGACGCCTCGCCGTTCCTCGGCCGGCTGGCGCTGTGCCGGGTCCGCCAGGGCACCATCAACAAGGGTCAGACGGTGACCTGGTGCCGCACCGACGGCAGCACCCAGCGGGTCCGCATCTCCGAGATGCTGATGACCGAGGGCCTGGAGCGCACGTCGGCCGAGACCGCCGGCCCGGGCGACATCATCGCCGTCGCCGGCATCCCGGAGATCATGATCGGTGAGACCCTCGCCGACCTCGAGAACCCGGTCGCGCTGCCGCTGATCACCGTCGACGAGCCGGCCATCTCGATGACCATCGGCACCAACACCTCGCCGCTGGTCGGCCGGGTCAAGGGCGCCAAGGTCACCGCCCGGATGGTCAAGGACCGGCTCGACAAGGAGCTGATCGGCAACGTGTCGCTGCGGGTGCTGCCCACCGAGCGGCCGGACGCCTGGGAGGTGCAGGGCCGCGGTGAGCTGGCGCTGGCCATCCTGGTCGAGCAGATGCGCCGGGAGAACTACGAGCTGACCGTCGGCAAGCCGCAGGTGGTCACCAAGGAGATCGACGGCAAGACCTGCGAGCCGGTCGAGCGGCTGACCATCGACGCCCCGGAGGAATACCTGGGCGCGATCACCCAGCTCCTCGCCACCCGTAAGGGCCGGATGGAGCAGCTGGTCAACCACGGCACCGGCTGGATCCGGATGGAGTGGCTGGTTCCGGCGCGCGGCCTGATCGGCTTCCGCACCGAGTTCCTCACCGACACGCGGGGCACCGGCATCCTGCACCACGTCTTCGAGTCCTACGAGCCGTGGTTCGGCGAGCTGCGCACCCGCAACAACGGCTCCCTGGTCGCCGACCGGGCCGGCGCGGTCACCGCCTTCGCGATGACCAACCTGCAGGAGCGCGGTCAGCTCTTCGTCGACCCGACAACCGAGGTGTACGAGGGCATGATCGTCGGGGAGAACTCCCGCTCCGACGACATGGACGTCAACATCACCAAGGAGAAGAAGCTCACCAACATGCGGCAGTCGACCTCCGACGAGACCGAGAAGCTGGTCCCGCCGCGCAAGCTCTCGCTGGAGCAGGCACTGGAGTTCTGCCGCGAGGACGAGTGCGTCGAGGTCACCCCGGCCACGGTCCGGATCCGCAAGGTGGTGCTCGACCAGCAGCTGCGGGGCCGGGCCACCGCCCGCCGCAAGCACGCCGGCTGAGCACACCAGCACCCGACACCGGGCGCGTCGGCCGCTTGCGGCCGGCGCGCCCGTCGGTTTTTCCCAGGGGTACGCGGGCCAGCCCGACCGGCTGCCGTCGATCGGCTACGGTCACCGGCATGACCTGGGATGATCTCGACGCCCACCTGGACAGGGTGCCCGGCACCGTCTCGGCGTACGTGGGCCGACCCGACGCGCCGCCGACCTGGACCCGCCACCCGGACGCCGCCCACTACGCGGCGAGCACCATGAAGGTGGCGGTGCTCGCCGCCCTGCACCGCGCCGCCGAGGCCGGCACGCTGGACCTGGACGCCCCGGTCCCCGTGGTCAACGAGTTCGACTCCGCCCAGCCCGGCGCGCCCCGGTTCTCCTGCGCCCAGCACTACGACAACGACGACGCGGTCTGGGACCGGCTGGGCGGCACGGCGTCGCTGCGCTGGCTGGCCGACCGGATGATCGTGCGATCCAGCAACCTGGCCACCAACCTGGTCATCGGGCACGTCGGGCTACCCGCGGTTGCCGAGGTGTGGGCGCGCACCGGCGCCCGCACCAGCGTCACGGGCCGCGGCATCGAGGACTTCGCCGCCCGCGAGGCCGGCGTCACCAACACGGTCACCGCCGCCGACCTGGCCGCCCTGCTCGGCGCACTGGCCACCGGAGCCGACACCCCGGGCCGGCTCGCCTCGCCCACCGGCTGCGCGGCCATGCTGGACGTCCTCCTCGCCCAGGAGCACCGCGAGGACCTGGCCGCCGGCCTGCCCGAGGGCACCCGCATCGCGCACAAGAGCGGTTGGGTACGCGGGGTCCGACACGGTGCCGGCCTGGTCCTGCCCGACGACGCCCCGCCCTACCTGATCACCGTCTGCACCACCACGGACCTGGCCGGTGGCGACGACGAGGTCGAGGACGACGCCTGCCGGCTGCTCGCACACATCTCCGCGCAGGTCTGGGCCGCCCGTCACCAGCTCTGACCACGACCCGCCGTTGCGGCTAGGCTGCTCGCACCCCCACCCCGGAGCTGCCGATGCCCCGCAGTCGCACCATCCTCATCGCCTTCCTCGTCGTGACGGCGGCGAACCTGCTGGCCAACGCCACCGATGGCCGCGTGGCCGAGGCACTCAGCAAGCCGCTGCTGATGCCGCTGCTGGCCGCGTACCTCTGGCGGGCCGCCGCCGAGCGCGGCGCCCGCCCGGACCGGCTGGTGCTCGTCGGGCTGGCCTTCTCCACCGGCGGCGACGTGTTCCTGCTCGGCGACGGCACCGGTTGGTTCATCGCCGGCATGGCCTGCTTCCTCGGCACGCACCTCTGCTACATCGCGGCGTTCACCCGACACGGCGCCGCGACCGCGCTGCGGCGTGCGCCGCTGCTCGCGGTCCCACTGACGTACGCGGTGCTGACCGTCGTCGCGCTGTGGTGGATGTGGGCGGGACTGACCGACGCCGGGCTCGCCGTGCCGGTGGCCGGCTACGCGCTCGCGCTGGCCGCGATGGCCACCACCGCCACCACCAAGGGCTGGCGGGTCGGTCTCGGCGCAGCGCTGTTCCTCGGCTCCGACCTGCTGATCGCCGCCGGGGTGGCCGAGGTGGCCCAACCACCCGGCGCACCCGTGCTGGTCATGGCGACCTACGCCGCCGGCCAGGCGCTGATCGTCCTCGGCCTGGCCGCCCGCGTCGGCACACCCCCGGGCGCGCCGGTCACTCCAGCAGTTGCGCCCGCAACGCGCTGAGGGTCTCGTCGGTCAACCCCAACCCGTCCCGCAGGTACGCGTCGAACGAGCCGTGCACCCGGCGTACCTCGTCGTAGCCGGCGTCGAGGTACTCGGCGCGGACCTCCAACACCGGCAGCACCGCGTCGACGTCCAGCTCCGGCTGCCGTCGGCGCATCGCCTCGATGATCACCGCCCGCAGGCTGTCGGTCAGCTCGTTGTTGCGCAGGTAGTCGGCGCGGATCGCCGCCTCGTCCACGCCGAGCGCCGTCAACAGGATGACGGTCAGCCAACCGGTGCGGTCCTTGCCGGCGGAGCAGTGGTAGACCATCGGCAGGTTCTCCGGCTGGGCGGCCAGCCGCACCGCCTCCGCGAAGCCGACCCGAGCCGATTCGCCGGTCACGAACCACCGGTAGATGGCGGCCATCGCCCCCGTCGTGCCCTGCCGGGCCAGCTCCGCGTACGCGTTCAGGTCGTGGCCGAGCAGCACCGCCGACACGTACGTGAAGACCGGGTGCTCCGGGTCGTGCACCGGCAGGCACACCACCCGTGGCTCACCGGCCAGTCGATCCGCCGGGGCGACCTCGATCTCCGCGGGGGCGCGCAGGTCGAGCACGCACGCTGGCCCCAGCTTCGCGAGCACCGGCAGATCCTCGTCGGTCAGCCGACCCAACGCGGGAGTGCGGAGCAACTGCCCCGCCCGGACCCGCCTCCCGTCGGCACCGACGAGCCCACCCAGATCGCGTGCGTTCGGTGCACCTACCAGCTCCCAGCCCTGCCCGGTCATCCGGTCTCCCATCCCGACGTGCGCCTGCGTATAGGGTGCCTGACATGACGATCTCGGAGGTACGCACCCACCGGGTTTCGGCCCCCTTACACACCCCGTTCGTCACCGCGTTGCGTCGTACCACCACAGTGGACACCCTCGTCGTCGAACTGGTCGACTCCGACGGCCGTTCCGGCTTCGGCGAGGCCCCCCAGGTGTGGCAGGTCACCGGCGCGTCGGTCGCCGGCGCACGGGCGTGCGTACGCGAACTGCTCGGCCCCCAGCTGATCGGCCGTGACCCGGACGACCTGGTGGCCCGGTGCGCCGAGGTGCAGCGCGCGGTGGTCGGCAACGAGGCGGCGAAGGCCGCGGTGGACGTCGCGCTGCACGACCTCGCCGCCCGGCGGTTGGGCGTACCCCTGGTGCGGTTGCTCGGGGGCACCAGGCTGCGGGTGCCGACGGACGTCACGCTCGCGGCGGGCGACGCGGTGGACCTGGCGGCGGCGGCGCGGCAGCGGCAGGCGGACGGCTTCGGCGTGCTGAAGTTGAAGGTCGGCACCGACGCGAGCACCGACCTGGACCGGGTCCGGGCCGTTCGCGCGGCCGTCGGCCCGGGGGTGCGGATCCGGCTCGACGCCAACCAGGGCTGGACGCCCCGGGAGGCGGTCCGGGTGATTCGGGGCATCGAGGACGCCGGCCTCGACGTGGAGCTGGTCGAGCAGCCGGTGGCCCGCTGGGACCTGGACGGCCTGGCCTGGGTGAGCGACCGGGTGTCCGTGCCGATCCTGGCCGACGAGGCGGTCTTCGGGGTCCGTGACCTGGTGGAGGTGATCCGTCGTCGGGCCGCCGACCTGGTCAACGTCAAGCTGGCCAAGTGCGGTGGGCTGCACCCGGCGCGTACCCTCCTCGAACTTGCCACCGCCCACGGGCTCGGCACGGTGGTCGGCTCCATGATGGAGAGCCAGGTCGGCATCGGTGCGGCGGCGAGCCTGGTCGCCGCGTACGGCACCACCGCGGTGCCCGACCTGGACGCCGCCTGGTGGCTGGCCTGGTCTCCGGTGCAGGGCGGAATACGCTACGAGGGGGCGACCGTGGTGTTGCCCGACGCGCCTGGCCTGGGCATCTCCGGCCTTGCTGAAGCAAAGGTGCAGGCGCGTGGTTGATGAGCGTTGGTTTCTTTCATAGGGTTCCCTGGACAGCCGACTCGATCTGGGGGTTGATGTGAAGCTGCAACCGGGCCGCGAGGCCGTCGTCCGGGTCGCGGTGGCGACGCTGTGGACCTCCCCCGAGGCGGTCCGCCCGGTCGACCGTCCGGCGCTGACCGCCGGCGCCGACATCCTGACCTGGGTTTCCGGCCTGGATACCGACCAGCAGGTCGGCGACTGCGTGCTGAGCCAGCTCCTGCTCGGCGAGCGGGTCCTCGTCAGCGAGCTGCGCCCGGACGGCTGGGCCCGGGTCGTCGCCGTCGAGCAGCCCGCCGCCAAGCTGGACCCGCGCGGCTACCCGGGCTGGCTCCCCACCGAGCAACTGGCCCCCGTCGACCCGTCCACCGACACCGGCACCGACGCGCCGCTGGTGGTCGACTCCACAGTCACCGGGCTGCACGCCGCTCCGAACGGTCCGGTGGTGCTGCCCGGCGTCGTCGTCGGCACCCGCCTCGTCCCGGCCGGCCCCGCGCGCGACGACTGGCGGCCGGTGCACGTCCCCGGTCACGCCGCGCCGCTCTGGCTGCCCGACGACCACCTCGTCGCCACGTCGGCCGAGGCACCGGCCGCAGCGCAGGCGCTCGCGGTGGCGCAGCGACTGCTGGACGTGGCCTACATCTGGGGCGGTCTCTCCGCGCACGGCATCGACTGCTCCGGGCTGGTGCACCTGGCCTGGCGGCGGTTCGGGGTGCTGCTGCCCCGCGACGCCGATGACCAGGCCGTCGCCACCACGCCGCTGGCGTTGGGGGCGGAACGCCCCGGTGATCTCTACTTCTTCGCCCGACCCGGCCGCAAGATCCACCACATCGGCATCGTCACCGCCCCGCCCGGCAACGGTGGCGAGCGGCGGATGCTGCACGCCTGCTACCGGCGGCGGCGGGTCATCGAGGAGCCCCTGCCGGCCGACCGGACCGCGACGCTGGTGGGCGCACACCGCGTCTGACCGGCCGGGCGCGTTTCCCGCACCCGGCCGGCGACACGTCAGCGTCGGGCGTCGGTCAGCTCGCGGCGCCGGTCCCGGGAGGACTTGATCAGGCTGGCGGCGGTGGCGATGCCCAGGGTGCCGAGGATGACCAGCAGCGACAGCCAGATCGGGATGTGCGGCGCCCAGCCGACGTGCTCACCACCGTTGATGAACGGCAGGGTGTTGTCGGCCAACGCCTCCAGCACCAGCTTGACCCCGATGAAGCCGAGCACGACGGCCAGGCCGTAGCTCAGGTAGATCAACCGGTCGAGCAGGCCACCGAGCAGGAAGTAGAGCTGACGGAGGCCCATCAGCGCGAAGACGTTCGCGGTGAAGACCAGGTACGGCTCCTGGGTGATACCGAAGATCGCCGGGATCGAGTCCAGGGCGAAGATCAGGTCGGTGGTGCCGATCGCGATCATCACGATCAGCATCGGGGTGAACAGCCGCTTGCCGTTCTCGTGGGTGATCAGCTTCGCGTCGTCGTAGCCCTTGGAGATCGGCAGCGCCTTACGGCTCCACCGGATCAGCAGGTTCTCGGAGAACTCGTCCTCGTCCGGCTCACCCTGCCGGGCCAGGTTGACCGCGGTGTAGATCAGGAACGCGCCGAAGATGTAGAAGACCCAGGAGAACTGCGAGATCAGCGCCGCACCGGCGGCGATGAACCCACCGCGCATCACCAGCGCCAGCACGATGCCGACGAGCAGGACCTTCTGCTGGTACTGCCGGGGCACCCCGAAGCGCGCCATGATGATCACGAAGACGAAGAGGTTGTCCACCGACAGGCTGTATTCGGTGAGCCAACCTGTGTAGAACTGCCCCGCGGAGCTGGCGCCCGAGGTCACCCAGACACCGACGCCGAAGATCAGGGCGAGACCGACGTAGAAGGCGACCCAGAGGCTCGACTCGCGCACACTCGGCTCGTGCGGGCGCCGACCGATGATCAACAGGTCGACGAGCAGGACCGCAGTCAGTGCGACAAGCGTTCCCGCCCACACCAATCCGGACACGTCCAACGTTCATTCCTCCGGCAGACACGCGGCGTCGGGCACACCGTACGCCCCCGGAGAGGCCGGTGTGCCGCTGTCGCTCACTCTGGTGACTGTCGGAGGTCTCTTCCGCCGCCGCCCGCGAACGGAACGGCGACCTACGGGGCCGGGTCGGGTCGCCGTGGTTCCGACGATCGACCGTGCTGACGACTCCGTCGCGAAGGAATACTCCCCTCCTCGGTGACCATTGTTGCCCACCACGCGCCGTGATCACACCCCGGGCACCCGGTGGCGCCAACCACCCCTCGCCGGGGAATACCGGGGGCAGCGCCCGCCGCGTCATATAGCCGCGTCACATCCGCTATGGTGTCCTAGGAGGCTAGTGCAGATCGGGTGCGGTTATCGGGTCGCTGAGCGACCGGGCAGTCAGTCAGCACATGCGGCGGCGGACACCGTCGACACCGGAACAGACCCCGCGACACCGCCGACCCGGCCCGCCATGCGAGGCTGTCCGACATGGTGCTCGAGGTCGCGCTCATCGACGTACTGCCCGGACACGAGGACGCGTTCGCCGCCGCGTACGCCGAGGGTCACCCGGTGCTCGCCGGGGCAACCGGCTGCCGGTCCGTGCGGATGACCCGGGGCATCGAGTCCCCGACCCGCTTCGTGCTGCTCGTCGAATGGGACTCGGTCGAGGCGCACGAGGAGAACTTCCGGGCCACCGAACGGTTCGAGCAGTGGCGGGCGTTGATCGGGCCACACTTCGCCGGGCCGCCCGTGGTCGAGCACTTCCTCGACGTGCCGGCCTGAGCCTGCTGTCGTACCCCGCGGTTATCGTGCCCTGCGCACGCGCCGGCCGCCGGTCCCGACGGGCTCGGGGGCGCCGGGCCCGGTGGCCGCGCGGCGCCGCTCCTACTCGCCGACGCGGCGGGCCAGCACGGTGACCGTCTCCTCCGGTGACAGCGCGGCCGCCAGCAACGCCTCGGTCATCCGCTGGTAGCGGTCGACGTCGAGCACGGTGGCCAACCGCACGTCGGTGGTCAACGCCTCCAACATCACCGTCCGCGGGTCCGCCGGGTCGGGAAAGGCATAGCAGGAGTACGGGGTCAGCGGGTGCAGCCCACCACCGGCCGCCCCGCGGGGCAGCAGCCGCACCGTGACGTGGGACAGCCCGGTCACGGCGACCAGATGGCGCAACTGTTCACGCCAGACCTCGTCCGGCAGGTCTCCCCTGTCACAGACGGCCTCGGCAAGCACCGCCGTGTAGCGCGGCGGATAGGCCCGCCGCAACACCTCCTGCCGCAGCGCCCGGGCGCGCACCTCGGCCTCCACGTCGACCTCGGGCGTGAGCTGGGCGCCGGCCGCGACCAGCACCCGGGCGTACGCGGGCGTCTGGAGCAACCCCGGCACGATCGCCGGCTGGTATTCGACGATGTCGGCGGCACCCGCCTCCAACTCGGCGTAGGTGCGCTGCCGTTCGCTCATCTCGCCCAGCGTCTTCCACCAGCCGCGGCTGGTCGCCGCGTCCCGGGCGATCACGATCAGCGCGTCCCGGGCGGGCGAGGGCACCTTGTAGATGTCCAGCAGATCGAGCACATCGGCGAGGTCAGGGCGGCTCTGACCCAGCTCGATGCGGGACAACTTCGACGTCGAGGCCCAGCCAAGCCGGTCGCAGACCTGTTCCAGGGTCAGCGCCTCGCGCCGGCGTAACTGGCGCAACTCTGCGCCGAGACGTGCACGTCGAATGACAGGACTTGTTGGCAGCGGCATCCCGGCCTCCCCACCGAGGGAGAGTACGCAGGACGATCACCCAGTGCAATAGCTCGCTCGCGCACCGCAATCAGGGGACATGGCACCGTCCGGCGGTCGGACCGGCCATCGTCCGGCGTTTCCGCACGTCAGGCGAGGTGTCGAGCCGTGCTGTCGAGTCCCGTGCACCGGAGTCCCGCGCACCTGGAGTCCCGCGTGCGACGGGGACCTGCGGTGCGGCGCGGCCCTGAAGTGCGACGCGGCCTCGCGTGCAATGCCGCCCTGCGGTGGTGTGCCGCCCGGCAGTGCGGCACGGCTTCCGGCGTGCCGCGCGGTTGGCTCAGGGCCGGTAGGTGCCGAAGGACCAGACGGTGCCGGCCAGGTCACGGGCGGCGTAGTCACGGGAGCCGTAGTCGGTGTCGAACGGCTCGCGCGTGATCTCGGCACCGGCGGCGCGTGCCCGGGCGCAGTGGGCGTCGACGTCCGGCACCGCCACGTAGACCGACCAGTCGTCGTCGGCCGGTCGAGATGCCGCATCGGCCCGACCACCCAACATGATCATGCCGGTGTCGAGGACGAGTTCGGCGTGCGCGACAGTGCCGTCCGGCGCCTCGTGCACCGAATGCACCTGGAAGCCGAAGGCGGAGCAGAGCCAGTCGATGGCGGCCCGGGGATCGGGGTAACGGAAGATCGGGTAGACGGTTCGCATGACCTGATTCTGCTGCCGACGGCCCCGATCCGGATTGGACGAATGTGACCTCGGCGCGTCCCCTGTCGACCGGGTGGTGTCAGCCGGCCGGAGCGCGGGCGGCGAGCAGGGCGGCCGGAGTGGCCCCCGCGAACTGGCGAAAGTCCCGAATGAGGTGGGACTGGTCGTAGTAGCCGTAGCGCGTCGCCACCGTGGCCCAGTCGACGGCGCCCACCTCGGGCTGGTCGACGCCGGCTGGCGCCCCGGCGGTCGGCCCGACGTCGGTGAGCACCGCGTACGCCCGCTGGAAACGCAGCAACCGGGCGGCCATCTTGGGTGGCAGACCAACCTCCTGCCGGAACCGGGACGCGAGGTGTCGCCGGCTCCAGCCCAGCTCGTCGGCCAACACACCGACACTCCCCTGCCCACCGCTGGAGACGAGCCACCGCCACGCCCAGTCGAGCCGGGCGTCGACCGGAGGGGACGCCGCCAGCCGGGCCGCGAGGACCCGGTCGAGCAGGGCGAACCGCTCCGGCCAGCCGGGCGTCTCCGCGAGCCGGCCACGCAGCCGATGGAGCCAACGGCCCGGGAGTTGCCCGACGTCGACGGCCCGGTTGGTCAGCTCACTCAGCGGCAGGCCGAGCAGCCGTCGGGCGGTCAGTGGGGCGAGCAGCAGCTCGACGCCCTCCCCCACACCCACAGTGCGCGTGGTGCACCAGCCGTCGAAGGTGCCGGCCACGAACGAGTCGACCATCGTGACGCCGCGCTGCGCGCTGCGCGGGTCGGTCACGTCCAGCGGAGCGCCCCAGCCAAGGATCAGCACCACGAAGACGCCCGCCGACTCGCGGCGCACCAGCGGGATGTCCGCCCGTTGCCGGTAGCCGACGTACCGGTCGACGAACGGACGCAGGCTGACCTCGGGCAGGCCGAGGACGAACTCGTCGACCGGTGCCACCGCAGTCAACCCCGCCCGCCCTTCGCACGGTCGCGATCCGGCCGGCCGCGCCCCGGGGAGCGCTGATGGCCGGCCGGATGGCTGTCACTTCACGCCGGCGGCGTCCATGCCGCGCAGCTCCTTCTTCAGGTCGGAAACCTCGTCGCGGATCCGAGCCGCCAGCTCGAACTGCAACTCGCGGGCGGCGGCCAGCATCTGGTCGTTGAGCTCCTGGATGAGCTGGGCCAGGTCGGCGCGGGCCATCCCCTCCCGTGACGGGGTGGTGGTGGCGGACCGGCTCCGGCTGCGGGTCTCCTTGACCGGCGCCTTGCCTCGGGACAGCTGACGCACCGCGCCCCCGACGCGGGAGTTTTCGGTGTCCTCCGCCTCGCGGTAGATGTCGTCCAGGATGTCGTGGATCTTCTTACGCAGCGGCTCCGGGCTGATCCCGTGCGCCTCGTTGTGCGCGATCTGCTTGGCCCGACGCCGGTCGGTCTCGTCGATCGCCGCCGCCATCGACGGGGTGATCTTGTCGGCGTACATGTGCACCTGACCGGACACGTTACGGGCGGCCCGGCCGATGGTCTGGATCAACGACCGGCCGCTGCGCAGGAAGCCCTCCTTGTCGGCGTCGAGGATCGCCACCAGCGACACCTCGGGAAGGTCCAGACCCTCGCGGAGGAGGTTGATGCCGACCAGCACGTCGTAGTCGCCCTTGCGCAGCTCACGCAGCAGCTCCACCCGGCGCAACGTGTCGACCTCCGAGTGCAGGTAGCGCACCCGGATGCCGTTCTCCAGGAGATAGTCGGACAGGTCCTCGGCCATCTTCTTGGTCAGCGTGGTGACCAGCACCCGCTCGTCGCGGTCGGTCCGTAGCTTGATCTCGTGCATCAGGTCGTCGATCTGGCCCTTGGTCGGCTTGATCACGACCTGCGGGTCGACCAGACCGGTCGGCCGGATGACCTGCTCGACGAACTCGCCCTGGGCCTGCTCCATCTCCCAGGTGCCGGGGGTCGCGGACAGGTAGACCATCTGGCCGACCCGCTCCAGGAACTCGTCGAAGCGCAGCGGCCGGTTGTCGGCCGCGCTGGGCAGCCGGAAGCCGTGGTCGATGAGCATCCGCTTGCGGGACGCGTCGCCCTCGTACATGCCGCCGATCTGCGGGATGGTCACGTGCGACTCGTCGACCACAGTGAGGAAGTCGTCGGGGAAGTAGTCGAGCAGGGCGTGCGGCGGGCTGCCGGGCAGCCGCCCGTCCATGTGCATCGAGTAGTTCTCGATACCGGAGCAGAACCCCACCTGCCGCATCATCTCGATGTCGTACGTGGTGCGCATCCGCAGCCGCTGCGCCTCCAGCAGCTTGCCCTGGCGCTCCAGCTCGGCAAGGCGCTCGGCCAGCTCCACCTCGATGTCACGGATCGCCCGCTCCATCCGCTCCGGACCGGCCGCGTAGTGGGTGGCCGGGAAGATCACCAGCTGGTCGACCTCGCGGACCACGTCACCGGTCAACGGGTTGAGGTAGTAGAGCTTCTCCACCTCGTCACCGAACAGCTCGATGCGGACCGCCAGCTCCTCGTACGCCGGGATGATCTCCAGCGTGTCGCCGCGGACCCGGAAGGTGCCCCGCTGGAAGGCCATGTCGTTGCGGGTGTACTGGATGTCGACCAGCCGGCGCAGCAACTGGTCGCGGTCGAGCTCCTGCCCGATCTGCACCTTCACCGCCCGGTTGAGGTATTCCTCCGGGGTGCCCAGACCGTAGATCGCCGAGACGGTCGCCACCACGATCACGTCGCGCCGGGTGAGCAGCGACATCGTCGCCGAGTGCCGCAGCCGCTCGACCTCCTCGTTGATCGAGGAGTCCTTCTCGATGTAGGTGTCGGTCTGCGGGATGTACGCCTCGGGCTGGTAGTAGTCGTAGTACGAGACGAAGTATTCGACAGCGTTGTGCGGCAGCAGCTCGCTGAACTCCTTGGCCAGCTGTGCGCAGAGCGTCTTGTTCGGGGCGAGCACCAGGGTGGGGCGTTGCAGTCGCTCGATCAGCCACGCCGTGGTGGCGCTCTTGCCGGTGCCGGTCGCGCCGAGCAGCACGGTGTTGCGGTCGCCGCGCCGAACCCGACGCTCAAGATCGTCGATGGCCGCCGGTTGGTCGCCGGCCGGCTGAAAGTCACTGACGACCTGGAAGCGGCTGTCCAGCCGAGGAATGTCGAGCGCCATACCGTCAACGGTACGCCGGAGGTCCGACAGGAACGGCCGTCACGCCAGGTACGTGATCAGCTTCAATATTCCCATTGTGTGGCCCATGTCACCGGGACTACCCTCTTCATGTAGGCCGCTCGCGGCGGCCGACCGGGCAGGTGGCCAGGCCGTCACATCACGGCCGGTCGCCCCCGGCACTGCGGTCGCAGCACCCGGCTCGCCCGGCGTGCGCACCCGTGTGGTCGCGCTCGAGGCGCAGACCGGCCGCCGCGAGCGCCCCTGCTCGTCACCCCGACGCCTCCCCGCCCGTTTCATCTCCGTGGACACCTCTCCGACCCCGGCACCCGACACCACTCCCCGCAGCGCGCCCCGGCCGGACGTCACCGCCGCCGAGCGGCCCAACTCCCCCAAGGTCGGGCGGTCAGGCAGCGGGCGGCACCGCTCCGGCACCGCCTCAGAGACCACCCGGAGCACGGACACCGGAGTCGGTTCCACCACCGGCCGGCCCACCGGCGCCCGCCGAGCCGCCACCGACCGCCCGACCGACGCCGCAGCCAGCGCCAGCCGACCTGCAAACGCCCGCTCGACCAGCCCAGGGCAGCCCACCGCCGCTCAGCGAACCGGCAGTGGGCGCAGGCCCGACAAGGACCGGACCACCGGCGGCCAGGTGCCCACGGAGATCCGGGCCACCACCGGCGACGGGCCCACGGAGAACCGGACCACCACCGGCCAGGGCCCCACGCAGAGCCGAACCCTCACCGGGCGAGGTCCCGGGACAGCCGGGACGACCACCCGCCGCGAGGCCACTGCCGAACCCCCCACCGACACGGCGGACGCCACCGGCCCGGCCCCGGTCAGCCGCCGCAGACGTACCCTGCTGCTGTTGCTCGCCCTGACCGCCGCGACGTCCGCGACGGCGCTGGTGCTCGGGTTGTTGAGCTGGGCGCCCGACCCGCCCGAGCCGACCCGGCCGCTGACCCTCGCGGAGGGCGAGCGGCTGGCCGCCGTGCGGGTCACCAACCTCCGGGACCTGCGCGCCGGAGTCCGCATCACCGCCGGCGCCGACGCCGCCCGGATCGAACTGGTGGGCTGGGTGGACTGGTCGCGGTCACTGCTCTACCTCGATGTGGGTGGGCCGGGCGCGGGCGCCGAACGCGGGCTGGTGCAGCGGGTCGGCCCGGTCCTGGTCATCCGGCCCGACCCGGCAGCAGTGCCCACCCCCGCCGCGCCGCCCCTGCTGCCTCCGGCGGACCGTTGGCGGCTGCACCGACTGGCACCCGGGACGAACCTGGCACCCGTGCTCGACCTGCTCCTCGACCTCGCCGCCGACCGTCCGGACCAGACCCAGGCGGTGTCCGGCAGCGGTGCGCGTTGGATCGCTCAGGACACCGTGGCGGCCGGTCCGGTGGACGTCCTTGAGGCGTCGCTGCCGGCCGGACCGCCACGCCGTAGCCCGGCTTTCGGCAGCACGGTGGCACCCACGCCGAGCGCCGCGCCGGCGAGCACCGACCCGAACGGGCAGACCCGGTTCTGGCTCGACCAGGACGCCCGACTGCACAAGCTGGTGACCCGGTTGCCCGGCGTCGGCCCGGTCACGATGATCCTCAACCGGGCGGACCGGCCGACGCTGCGTCCGGTGGACGCACTCGGCGGCCGGCCCGGCCTGCCCCGCGCGCTGACCGACGCCGAGCGGCGTCGACTGGACCGGTTGCCGGCCCGGCTCCGGGCCCAGCGCGGTGCGACGATGACGCTGACCGCGCCCGTTGGCACGGACACGAACCTGCGGGGCGCCGGCTGGGTGAGCTGGACCACGGGTATCGCGTACCTCGCGGTTGCCGACCTGGGCGTGCCGGACCGCCGGACCCTGCTGCGGCGCGACACCGCCGGTCTGGCCCGGGCGGACCTGCCGGCGGCCGCCGTTGGTGGCGGCACCGCGGAAGCGCCCGGCCGACCTCCGCTGCCGCCCCCGGCCGGGCCCTGGCGGGCCCAGCGATCGGGCGGCGACGACCTGAACGTGCTGGTCGAGGCCGCAGTGGCCGCCGGGTCGGTCGGGCCACCAGGAACGGCCCTCCGGGTACGCGAGGACGTCACCGCCGGACGGACCGTGGACGTCGTCGAGGTGGGCCCGGCCGACGCCCGACTGCGTTACTGGATCGACCGCGACGGGTTGCTACGTCGGCTGGAGCTGCACACCGACGCCAACGCGTGGGCCCAACTGGACCTCCAGCCCGCCGTGGTGCCCCGACTGATTCCAGTGCCTCGCCCGGCCGCCAAGCCTCGACCCACGACGCCTCGGCCCCGCTGACCGATGACGCTCAGGGGCGCCAGCCGGTCTGCTCGGCCCACTGCTCCGCCCGCAGGTACTCCTCGTCGAACCACGGGTCGCGCGCCGTGCCCGAATCGCCAGCCTCCGGTGCGGCGTCGACCAGGTCCCTCTTGAGCAGCAGGTACGCGGCCCGCTGATCCGGGTCGGCCCGCAGGTGGTCGCGCATCAGCAGCGCGTACCGCCAACCCGGCGAATCGGCCACCCGCACGTGCAGGCGAACCGGGCGGGCCGGGTCCGCGCTGCCGTGCAACCTCTTCTCCCACCGACCGCTGCCGGCCGGGCGCGGGTCGTCCCACCAGTGCCCCGGCACCCGGGGGAACCCGGCGTTCGCCAGCCGGTCGACCAGCGCCCCGTCGGCGTCAGCGAGGCTGCGCACGGCCACCTGCACGTCGATGACGTCCTGGGCGGCGAGGCCGGGCAACGCGGTCGAGCCGATGTGGTCGATCCGCAGGGCGTCCGAGCCGAGCGTGTGCCGGATCCGGGCGGCCAGCCGCTCGTACTGCTCCGGCCAGCTCGCGTCGGTCCCCGCCGGGTCGACCCGGCCCGGCAGGACCACCCGCCGCTCGCGCAGATTGTCCTCGTAGGGCACCAGCCGCTGCCGCCAGAGCTCGTCGACGGCGTCGTGCAGATCCGCCAGGCTGCCGTCGTTGGTCAGCACCACGTCCGCGGCGGCTCGTCGACGGGCGTCGTCGGCCTGGGCGGCGATCCGCCGTTCCGCCTCCGCGCGATCCATCCCCCGGTCGCGCGCCAGCCGCTCCAGTCGGGTCGTCACGGCCGTCTGCACCACGATCACCAGGTGGTACGTGGGCGCGAGCCCCACCTCGACCAGCAGCGGCACGTCGTTGACGACGATCGCGTCGGGTGCCGCCGCAGCGGCCAGCTCTGCGGTGCGAGCCCGAACCCGGGGGTGGGTGATCGACTCCAGCCGACGGCGGGCCTTCTCGTCGGCGAACACCACAGCGCCCAGCGCGACACGGTCCAATGCACCATCGTCGTCCAACACCGCGTCGGAGAAGGCCGCAACGATCTCGGCCAGTCCCTCAGTGCCCGGCGCCACGACCTCCCGGGCCACCTGGTCGGCGTCGATGAGCACCGCGCCCCGCTCGACCAGCCTCGCGGCCACCGCGCTCTTTCCCGACCCGATCCCGCCGGTCAACCCCACTCTCAGCACCCGACCAGTCAACCGGATCCCCGAGCCCGCCGCCAAACCCACCGCCATCGTCCCGACCGACCCGGCCCGAACGGCCGAGGCCCGCGCAGTCTGTCCGGGCCGACCGGGCCCGTCTCGGACCGGGCCCGTCTCGGCCCGGGCTGCTCCCACAACGAGCGGGCCTCACCCACGGCGAGGGCCCCGCCCCCAGCGATCCGAAGATCGCGGGGACGGGGCCCGTCGTCGTTCAGCGGGTCACTTACCGCCGGCGAGCTTCTCCCGCAGTGCGGCGAGCGCCTCGTCGGTGGCCAGCGTGCCGGCCGGCTCCTCGGCCTGCCGGCTCGGGGCCGGGCTGGACGAGGAGGTGGTGCCACCGCCGCCACCGGCAGCGGCCGGGACGACCGGAGTCGGGTTGGCAGCGGCCTCGGCGTCGGCAGCCCGAGAGGTCTGCACCTGCTTGGTGTGGGCCTCCCAGCGCAGACGAGCCTCGGCGTACTGGTTCTCCCAGGTCTCGCGCTGCTTGTCGTACCCCTCGAGCCACTCGCCCGTCTCCGGGTCGAAGCCCTCCGGGTAGATGTAGTTGCCCTCGGTGTCGTACGTCGCGGCCATGCCGTAGAGGGTCGGGTCGAAGTGCTCCTCGCCCTCGACGAAGCCCTCGTTGGCCTGCTTGAGCGACAGCGAGATCCGGCGGCGCTCCAGGTCGATGTCGATGACCTTGACCATGACCTCGGAGCCAACCTGGACGACCTGCTCCGGGATCTCCACGTGGCGCTCGGCCAGCTCGGAGATGTGGACCAGGCCCTCGATGCCGTCGTCCACGCGGACGAACGCACCGAACGGAACCAGCTTGGTGACCTTACCCGGCACGATCTGCTGGATCGCGTGGGTGCGGGCGAACTGCCGCCACGGGTCTTCCTGGGTCGCCTTCAGCGACAGCGAGACCCGCTCGCGGTCCAGGTCGACGTCCAGGACCTCGACCTCGACCTCCTGGCCGACCTCGACAACCTCGGACGGGTGGTCGATGTGCTTCCAGGACAGCTCGGAGACGTGCACCAGACCGTCGACGCCGCCAAGGTCCACGAAGGCGCCGAAGTTGACGATCGAGGACACGACGCCCTTGCGGACCTGGCCCTTCTGCAGCTTGTTGAGGAACTCGGTGCGCACCTCGGACTGCGTCTGCTCCAGCCAGGCCCGGCGGGACAGGACCACGTTGTTGCGGTTCTTGTCCAGCTCGATGATCTTGGCCTCGAGCTCACGCCCGACGTACGGCTGCAGGTCGCGCACACGACGCATCTCGACCAGGGACGCGGGCAGGAAGCCCCGCAGCCCGATGTCGAGGATGAGGCCGCCCTTGACCACCTCGATGACCGAACCGCGGACGACGCCGTCCTCGTCCTTGATCTTCTCGATCGTGCCCCAGGCCCGCTCGTACTGTGCCCGCTTCTTGGAGAGGATCAGACGACCCTCCTTGTCCTCCTTCTGGAGGACCAGGGCCTCGATGTGGTCGCCAACCGTCACAACCTCGGCGGGGTCCACGTCGTGCTTGATCGACAACTCCCGAGAGGGGATGACACCCTCGGTCTTGTAGCCGATGTCGAGCAGGACCTCGTCCCGATCGACCTTGACGACGGTTCCTTCGACAATGTCGCCGTCGTTGAAGTACTTGATGGTCTCGTCGATCGCGGCGAGGAATGCCTCCTCGGAACCGAGATCGTCGTGGGTGACCCGGGTGGCGCTCGAGGGGGCCTCGATGCTGCTCGTCATGTGGGCGGTTGCTCCGGTCGGTGGGTTGTCACAGCAGGCTGGTGTCGCAGTGACCTGTTCGCGCCAGCGGATCCGCCGCCGGGCACACCGAACGATCGCCTAGTGAGATCATGATGTGGCTCCGACGACCGCGTACCTGCTCCCTGCCGAGGCAACGCGATCCGCGAGCGCATCGTCTAGCCTACCGTGCGCATTACCACAGCGTGCAAGCCCTCCCGGCTTCTCTCCGTGCGGTGACCTGCGAAAGGCGAACAATCGCCCGTAAACGGCCTCTGCTGTCTCGTGCGTCACAGCAGTCCCAGCCGTCGCATCATCCAGCGGACATGCGCTCCGCGTGATCGACCCGGTTTCCTGAACATCGGCGTGTCCCACCGGCCCGGACACCGCGGACTTCACGGAAACCGAGTCGATCAGGCGTGACCGTGCGAGGAGTCGCAGGATCTCGGACGCGCCGCCGTACCGAACGGGGCGATGGGGCCTAGCGTGAGCGCCGTGGATGACGACAGCCGGGTCACCCGGCGCCGGGTGGGTGACGCCGAGGCCCGGCGGGCCAACCGCGGCTGGTGGGACACCGACGCCGACGACTACCAGGCCGAGCACGGCGCGTTCCTCGGCGACGTGGACTTCGTCTGGTGTCCGGAAGGGCTGCGCGAGGCCGACGCCCGGCTGCTGGGCGACCTGTCCGGGCGGCGGGTGCTGGAGGTTGGTTGCGGCGCGGCGGCCGCTGCCCGCTGGCTCGCCACCCAGGGCGCCCGGCCGGTCGCCTTCGACCTGTCCGCCGGCATGTTGCGGCACGCCGCCAAGGCCGCCGACGACACCGGGGTACGCGTACCGCTGGTGCAGGCCGACGCCCTCGCCCTGCCGTTCGCCGACCGGTCGTTCGACCTCGCCTGCACCGCGTTCGGGGCGATCCCGTTCGTGGACGACTCGGCGGCCCTGCACGCCGAGGTGCACCGGGTGCTGCGCCCCGGGGGGCGGTGGGTGTTCTCGGTGACCCACCCGATGCGCTGGATCTTCCTCGACGACCCGGGTGAGGGCGGGTTGACGGCTGTCCACTCGTACTTCGACCGCTCCCCCTACGTGGAGCAGGACGAGTCCGGCGTGGCCACCTACGTCGAGCAGCACCGCACCCTCGGCGACCGGATCCGTGAGCTGGTCGGCGCGGGGTTCCGACTGCTGGACCTGGTGGAGCCGGAGTGGCCGGAGGGGCACGAGGGGATCTGGGGGCAGTGGAGCCCGCTGCGCGGTCGACTCTTCCCCGGTACCGCCATCTTCGTCACCGAGAAGCCCGCGGAGTGAGCGCGTCGCACCCGCGGTCCGCCCTACGTCGCAGCGACCGCCGGTAGGCTCTTCCCATGAGGGCCGAGCCCATCCGGACATCACCTGGCCCCTGGTGTCCGGACCCGATGCGGCAGCAGCGTGCCGACTACACGCTGGAGGACCTGCTCACCCTGCCGGACGACGCCCCCCGTGTCGAACTCGTCGACGGAGTCATCCAGGTGACGCCCTCCCCCACCCTGGGCGATCAAGACATCTCGTTACTGCTTGCGCACTGGCTGCTGCAACATGTGCCGGCCGACCTCCGGGTCGTGCAGGCCGTCGGAGTCGGGCTGAGTTCGAACACCAGCCGACAGCCCGACGTTCTGCTGCGGCGGGCCGGCGGGTCTTCCTCCCGATCTTCGCTGCGTCCGGCGGACGTGGTCCTCGCCGTGGAGATCGTCTCGCCCGGTACGCGACGGATCGACAGGTTCGCTAAGCCCGGCGAGTACGCCGCCGCCGGCATTCCGTTCTACTGGCGCATCGAGCAGGACCCGGTGCACGTCTACGCGTATCGGATCGGCGACCGGGTGGGTCCCGGCGGTGAGCGGCAGTACGAGCTGGTCGCCGACGGCGCCGACGTGATCGAGCTGGCCGAGCCGTTCGACATCAAGCTGCCGATCGCCGAGATCACCCCGTAGCGCGTCGCCGGAACGGCCGTTTCGCCGTCCCGGTGTCGGGTAGCCGAGGAGCATGGCCGAGCAGCGATTCCGCAGAGGCGACCAGGTTTCCTGGTCGGCCCACGGCAGCCGCGCGTACGACGTGGTGCAGGGAAGGATCACCGAGCGGACACGGATCCGCGGGCGAGCCGTGAACGCGGCCCCCGATGACCCGCAGTACCGGGTTCGCAGTGACGGAACGGGCCGCGACGTGGCCCACCGCCCCGAGGCGCTGCGTCATGAGCAAGGCTGACGACCCGGGCCGGGACACCTACCGGGAGTTCACCGAGGCGGTGAACATGAAGCCCGGCGAGCTGTCCACATGGCTAGAAACCGACGAGTCGAAGCAGGTCGGCTGGCACAAGGGCGGCCGTTCCGGTGGCGGCGAGTCCGTCGGCCACGAGTCCGGCCGGAAGATCATCAACCTGTTGCGTCGTAAACGCGGCGACCTGTCCGAGGGCGACTACAAACACATGCGCAAGGTGGTCGGCTACGTCCGACGACACATGGCGCAACGCCCGTCCGGCAACGTCCGCGACACCAAGTGGCGCTGGTCCCTGATGAACTGGGGCCACGACCCCCTGAAGTAGCCCGTGAGCATGCCCGAGCCACGTCACTCCACAGCAAGATCCGCACAACTTCGGCGAAGTTGGTGCCTCAGAACCCCGCGACCCAGCACTTTCCCCGAAGTTGCGCGGATCTTGGGCCGGCGTCGGCGCACGGCGGCGGGCGCGGCGCGGCGCGGCGCGGCGCGGACCTTGCGATCAAGAAGGCGGCGCCCATCGGCGCGCACGACGCGGACCTGGCGACCCGGCGTCAGCAGACGCGACGAAAGCAGCGCGGACCTGGAGATCAAGGGCGCTTTCCACCACGCCGAGCTGGACCGACCGCAGAGACCTCGTCGGGTTCCGGGGCAGCCCGACCCGCGCAGGGATCAAGCCTGACCGCCCGGAGCGGGTCGGGCTGCCCCGGAACCCCCAACCGCGACCGACCCAGGAACCCCCAACCGCGACCGACCCAGGAACCCCGACCGCGGCGAAGCCCGAAGCCCAACCGCGATCGCGACCGCCAAAAGGCTCAGTGGTCAGCGCTGTTCCAGTCCCGTCCCTCGCCCACGGACACCTCCAACGGCACCGACAGCGGGTACGCCCCGCCCATCTCGTGCCGGACCAGCGCCTCCAGAGCCTCCCGCTCACCGGGGGCCACCTCGAAGACCAGCTCGTCGTGCACCTGCAGCAGCATCCGCGAGCGCAGCCCGGCCTCGCGCAGCGCGGTGTCGACGTGCAGCATCGCCACCTTGATGATGTCGGCCGCGGAACCCTGGATCGGGGCGTTGAGCGCCATCCGCTCGGCGATGTCGCGGCGCTGCCGGTTGTCGCTGACGAGGTCGGGCAGGTAGCGGCGGCGACCCAGGATGGTGGAGGTGTAGCCGTCCTGACGAGCCCGGGCGACCACCTGGTGCAGGTAGTCGCGCACCCCGCCGAACCCGGCGAAGTAGTTTTCCATCAGCCCGCGCGCTTCTTCGGTGTTGATCCCGAGCTGCTGGGACAGGCCGAAGGCGCTCAGCCCGTACGCCAGGCCGTAGTTCATGGCTTTGATCTTGCGGCGTTGGTCGGGGGTGACCTGGTCGAGCGGCACCCCGAAGACCGACGAGGCGGTGGCGGCGTGGAAGTCGGCGCCGGAGTTGAAGGCGTCGATCAGCGCGTCGTCCGACGACAGGTGCGCCATGATGCGCATCTCGATCTGGCTGTAGTCGGCGGTGAGCAGGCACTCGTAGCCCTCTCCCACCACGAAGGCCCGGCGGATCCGCCGGCCCTCTTCGGTGCGGATCGGGATGTTCTGCAGATTGGGCTCGGTGGACGAGAGTCGACCGGTGGCCGCCACCGTCTGGTTGAAGGTGGTGTGGATCCGGCCGTCGTCGGAGACCGACTTGAGCAGACCGTCCACTGTCGACTTGAGCTTGGCGACGTCGCGGTGGCGCAGCAGGTGGGCCAGCACGGGGTGCGGCTGCTGCGCGTAGAGCCACTGCAGGGCGTCGGCGTCGGTGGTGTAGCCCGTCTTGATCTTCTTGGTCTTCGGCAGGCCCAGCTCGGTGAAGAGGATCTCCTGCAACTGCTTGGGCGAGCCGAGGTTGAACTCCCGGCCCACCGCCTCGTAGGCGCCCTGAGCGGCGGCCTTCACCTCGGCGGCGAAGTGCGCCTCCAACTCGGACAGATAGTGCGTGTCGGCGGCGATGCCGGTGCTCTCCATGCCGGCCAGCACCCGCATCAGCGGCAGCTCGACCCCGGCCATCAGACGGGCGGACTGCTCGCCGTCGCGGGACAGCTCGGCGTCGATCGCGTCGGCCAGGTCGAGGGTGGCCCGGGCCTGGAGCATCAGGTTCTGCTCGACCACACCCTCGTCGCCCAGCCCGTCGAGGGTGAGCTGGCCGGACTCCGGGACGTCGACGCGCAGCTCCCGGTGCAGGTAGCGCAGCGCCAGGTCGGTCAGGTCGTAGGACCGCTGGTCGGGGCGGGCCAGGTACGCGGCGATCTGGGTGTCGCGGACGATGCCGGCGAGCTGCCAGCCGTGCGCGGCGCAGGCCAGCACGGCCGGCTTGCTGTCGTGCAGCACCTTGGGGCGCTGCTCGTCGGCCAACCAGCTGGCCAGGGCGCCCTCGTCGGTCGGGTCGAGCGTTGCCGGGTCGACCCAGGCCGCCGCACCGCCGGCGGTGGCCAGCGCGAGACCGGTGATCGAGGCGGTGTGCCGGCGGTTGGGGCCGGTGTCGAGCTTGACCGCCAAACCGACGGGGGTGCCGGTCGGCGCGTGCGTGGTCAGCCAACCGGCCAGCGTGCCGGGCTCGGTGAGCACCTCGCCGGTGAGGTCGAACCCGGACTCGGCCTCCGGCTCGACCGCCTCCAGGTACTGGTAGAGGCGGTCGCGCAGGATGCGGAACTCCAGGGTGTCGAAGACCTGGTGCACGGCCTCCCGGTCCCAACCGGTCCACCGGGCGTCCTCCGGGCGCAGCGGCAGCTCCAGGTCGGAGACCAGGCAGTTGATCTCGTAGTTGCGGATCACGTCGGCGAGCCGCTCGCGCAGGCTGTCGCCGGCCTTGCCCTTGATCTCGTCGGCACGGGCGATAACGCCCTCCACGCCGCCGTACGTGATGATCCACTTGGCTGCGGTCTTCGGGCCGACGCCGGGGATGCCGGGCAGGTTGTCACTGGTCTCGCCGACGAGCGCGGCGAGGTCCCGGTACTGCTGTGGCGGAACGCCGTACTTCGCCTCGATCGCCGCCGGGTCCATCCGGGCCAGGTCGGAGACGCCCTTACGCGGGTAGAGGACGGTGATCTGGTCGTCGACCAACTGGAACGCGTCCCGGTCGCCGCTGCTGATCAGCACCGTCATGCCCTGGTCGCGGGCCTGGCAGGCGAGCGTGGCGATCACGTCGTCGGCCTCGAAGCCCTCTTTCTCCACCACTGGGATCTGGAGCGCGGCCAGGACCTCCTTGACCAGGCTGACCTGCCCCTTGAAGTCGGTCGGGGTCTCGCTGCGGCCGGCCTTGTACTCCGCGTACTTGTCGGTGCGGAAGGAATGGCGGGAGACGTCGAAGGCGACGACGATGTGGGTGGGCTGCTCGTCGCGCAGGACGTTGATCAGCATCGAGGTGAAGCCGTAGACCGCATTGGTCGGCTGACCCGTCGTGGTGGAGAAGTTTTCCACAGGCAGGGCGAAGAAAGCCCGGTATGCCATGGAATGTCCGTCGACGAGGAGCAGGCGCGGCGTCGTAGCTGTCACGGCAGCGACTCTAGCCCGTCGCACCGACATCCCTGGCCGGGCGGCACCGGGTGACACGACGCCGAAACGGCGTCCGCTCCGAACGCCGACGGCCGGCCACCCCGTGCAGGGATGACCGGCCGTCGCTCGGTTGGCTCAGGCCACGCCGAGGTACGCCTCCTTGACCGACGGATCGTGCAGCAGGTCCTGACCGGACCCCTCCTTGACGATCTGACCGGTCTCCAGCACGTAGCCGCGGTGTGCCCGCGACAACGCCTGCTGGGCGTTCTGCTCCACCAGCAGGATGGTGGTGCCCTGCTGGTTGATCTCCGTGATGATGTCGAAGATCTGCCGGATCACCAGCGGGGCCAGACCCATCGACGGCTCGTCGAGCAGCAGCAGCTTCGGACGACTCATCAACGCCCGGCCGACCGCGAGCATCTGCTGCTCGCCGCCGGAGAGCGTGCCGCCGGCCTGCTTGCGCCGCTCGGCCAGCCGCGGGAAGAGGGTCAGCACCCGCTCCAGGTCGGCGGCGATGCCGGCGGAGTCCCGCCGGGTGTACGCCCCCATGTCCAGGTTCTCCATCACCGTCATACCCGGGAAGATCTGCCGCCCCTCCGGCGACTGACACAGCCCCCGGACCACCCGCAGGTCGGCCCGGAGCTTGCTGATGTCCTCACCATTGAAGGTGATCTTCCCGTTGGCGAGCGACCGGGTCCCGGAGATGGCCCGCATCGTGGTGGTCTTACCGGCGCCGTTCGCGCCGATCAGGGCCACCACCTCACCCTCGTTCACGGTGAGGCTGATGCCGTGCAGCGCCTCGATCCGGCCGTACGCGACGGCGACGTTCTCGAGCTCAAGCAGCGTCATCGGCTGGCTCCCCCAGGTATGCGGCGATCACCTTCGGATCGCGGCTGACCTCCGCGGGCGCACCCTCGGCGATCTTGCGGCCGAACTCCAGCACCACGATCCGGTCGGTGACACCCATGACCAGCCGCATGTCGTGCTCGATGAGCAGCACGGTCAGGCCCATGTCACGGATGTTGCGGATCAGGGTGAGGAGCTCCTCCTTCTCCGCCGGGTTGAAGCCGGCAGCCGGCTCGTCCAGGCAGATCAGCTTCGGCTCGGTGGCCAGCGCGCGGGCGATCTCCAACCGGCGCTGGTAGCCGTACGGCAGGTTGCGTGCCTCGTCGTTGGCCCGGTCGGCGATGCCGACGAAGCGCAACAGCTCGAGCGCCTTGGCCTCGGCGGCCCGCTCCTCGAGGATGTGCCGGGACAACCCGAACGTCTTGGCGAACGTCCGGCGAATCTCCTGCCACGACCGCTGGATGCCCGACTCGGCGGTGACCTGCGGCAACTCGTGCTGCTTCGGCCTGCGCCGAGGCAACCGGAAGAGCGCCCCGGGCACGCTGGTCTTGTGCCGGGAGTCGGTGCCGACCATGACGTTCTCCAGCGCCGTCATCTCCGGGAAGAGACGGATGTTCTGGAACGTCCGGGAGATGCCCAGCTGGCTGATCTGGTGCGGCTTGCGGCCGGTCACCTGCTGGCCCTGGAACCGGACCGCTCCGGAGGTCGGCTTGTAGACCCCCGTCATCACGTTGAAGCTGGTGGTCTTGCCGGCGCCGTTGGGCCCGATGAGACCGAGGATCTCGCCCTCGTAGATCTTGAAATTGATCTTGTCGAGGGCCACCACGCCGCCGAAGCGGAGCGTGACGTCGTCGACTTCGAGCAGTACCGACCGGGGCCCCGGCTGGGCCGGGATCTTCGGCGCGGACGTGCTGGTGGTCTGGTCAGACATGAGCAGGCGCCTCCTCTGCCTCGGCCGCGCGGTCCTTCAACTCACGGGCCCGCCGCCGGCTGGGGATCAGGCCCTGCGGACGCAGGATCATCACCAGCACCATGGCCAACCCGAAGACCAGCCACCGGTAGTCGGCGAAGTCGCGGAACCGCTCCGGCAGGTACGCCAGCAGGACCGCGCCGAGCGAGACGCCGATCATGTTGCCGGAACCGCCGACCACGACCATGGCGACGAAGAGGATCGAGAGGTTCGCGTTGAACTGGGTCGGGTCGATGAACGCGTTACGGCTGCCGAAGAGGAAGCCCGACAGGCCACCGAGCGCCGCGCCCATGGCGAACGCCCACAGCTTGAACTTGAACGGATACACGCCCATCACCGCGGCGGCGTCCTCGTCCTCGCGGACCGCGAGCCACGCGCGACCGACCCGGCTGTGCTCCAGCCGGCGAACCAGGATCACCATCAGCAGGACGAAGGTGATCGCCAGCCAGTACCAGGGCTTCGCGTCGATCAGACCGAAGACCTTGTTGTCCGCCGACGGCGGACCCTCCGGACCCGGAATGGCCGAGATACCGACCGGACCGTTGGTGACGCCGGTGGCGTTGCGGGCGACGATGCGGATGATCTCACCGAAGCCGAGCGTCACGATGGCCAGGTAGTCACCGCGCAACCGAAGCGTCGGCCAACCCAGCAGCACACCGGAGATCATCGTCAGCACGATCGCGAGCAGGAGACAGATCCCCCAGGTCACCGCCCAGGTCGGCGGCAGGTTGAACTCCTGCTGGATCCACTTGACGACCGGCGAGTTCACCGAGCCGAAGAGCGCCACGCTGTACGCGCCGATGGCGAAGAAGCCGATGTAGCCGAGGTCGAGCAGGCCGGCGAGGCCGACCACCACGTTCAGACCGATCGCGACAAGCACATAGATGGCGCAGATGAAGAGCACACCCGCCCAGTTGTTGCCGCCCTCGATCGAGTCGGTACGCAGGTTGTTCAGACCGGGGATCATGAGACCACCGGGCAGCTTGCCCAGGTACGGCAGGTGGTAGACGAAGACGAGCAGAGCCACCACACCGATGGCCTTCTGCCACTTCGGCAGGGCCTGCCAACGGTCGCTGACCGAGGTCAACAAACCGACCCGGCGGCGGTCTGCGGAGCGAATCTTGTCGATCATGCGCGGGCCCTCCCGAGCGACTCACCCAACAGGCCGGTGGGCCGGAACATCAGCACCACGATCAGCACCACGAAGGCGATGACGTCCTCCCAGTTGGACGCGAAGAGCGTCGCGCCGTAGACCTCGACGATGCCGAGGAAGAGGCCACCCAGCAGCGCACCGCGCAGGTTGCCGATGCCGCCGAGGACCGCTGCGGTGAACGCCTTCAGGCCGAGCACGAAGCCGATGCTGTTCTGCGTGAAGCCGAACCGCATGCTCCACAACAGCGCGGCGGCGCCGGCCATGATGCCTCCGAGCACGAAGATCAGCATGATCACGCGCTCCTGGTTGACGCCCATCAGCGCGGCGGTTTCCGGGTTCTGGGCCACGGCCCGCACACCCCGGCCGTACCGGGTGCGGTTGATGAACCAGTCCAGCACCGCCATCATGGCCACGGCCGCGACGAAGACGATGAGCTGGATGTTCGTGATCGCCGTGTTGCCGATGGTGAAGAGGGTCTCCTGCTGGATGATCGTCGGCATACCGACGATCTGCCGCGGCCGGCCGAACACATCCGGCAGGGCGCCACCAAGCAGCTTGGGCAGGACCTGCCCGAACAGCTCCACGAAGACCAGCGACAGGCCGATCGCGGTGATCAGGAAGATCAGCGGCGGCGCGTTCTTGCGTCGCAACGGCCGGTACGCGATCCGTTCGAGCGCCAGGGCCGTGCCGCCGGAGGCGACCGCCGCGACGACCAGACCGAGCACCAGTAACAGGATCGCCTGGCCGATAGGCGGGTTATTTTGCACTCCGAGCTGGTTCCAGACGATCAGCACCGCGAAGGTACCGACCATGAACACCTCGGAGTGCGCGAAGTTGATCAGGCGAAGGACGCCGTAGACGAGGGTGTAGCCGAGGGCGATCAGGGCGTAGATCGCACCCTTGGACAGGCCGTCGACCGTGTGCTGGCCGAGATGGCCGATCAGTTCATCGAAATGCACCGGGGGTCTCCTTGAATCGAGTGCGGCCGGGGTGAAACACCCCGGCCGCACTCCATTGCGGGGGCGTCAGCTGAGCTTGAGCTCCTGCAGCGGCTCGATGGCCTCGCCCTTGATCTGGTACGCCCAGATGACGACCTTCGTCGGGTCGACGTCACCCTTGGAGTCGAACTTGATGTACTTCGACACACCCTGCTTGTCGTACGACTTCACGAACGCCAGGATGTCCCCCCGGCTCTTCTTGCCAGCCTTGAAGGCGTCCAGGTAGATGGTGGCGCCGTCGAAGCCTTCCGCACCGTAGGAGCCCGGCGGGATGCCGAACTTCTTCTGGTAGTCGGCAGAGAAGGTGCCGCCGGCCTTGTCAGCCGGGAGGCACGGGCAGGTGATGATCGCGCCCTCGGCACCGCCGGAGGCACCCTTCGGGAACGCCGTGTCGTAGAGACCGTCCGGACCGACGAACTTGGCGTTGACGCCAGCGGCACGCATCTGCTTCACCAGCGGGGCGGCCTCACGGGTGTAGCCGCCGTAGAAGACGAAGTCAGCCTGCGAAGACTTGATCTTCGAGACGGTGGCGTCGAACTGCGTCTGCCGCTCCTGGATCTTGTCCTTGTTCACGACCAGCGGGCCGAGCTGCTTGCCCAGCTCGTCGGTGATACCGGCGCCGTAGGCGCTGGCGTCATCGACCATGAAGACCTTCTGCGCGTTCTGGGTCTTCAGGTAGCTCGCCACCGCACCGGCCTGCGTGCCGTCGTTGCCGACCACGCGGTAGAAGGACGTGTTGCCCTTCTGGGTCAGGTCGGTCCGGGTCGCCGACGGGCTGACCATCGCCAGGCCAGCGGCCTGGTAGATCGGCATCGTCGCGTCCGACTCACCGGAGAAGTGACCACCGATGACACCGAGGAACGAGTTGTCCCCCGCGATCTGGTTCGCGAACGGGGTCGCCACCGCGGGGTCACCCTGGGTGTCGAACTCCTGCATGGTGACCTTGCAGTCCGCGTTCGCCGCGTTGAACTGCTCCACGGCGAGCTTCGCGCCGTTCAGCGACGGGATCACCAGACCCGCGTTGTCACCAGTGAACGCGCCGAAGATCGCGATCTTGCCACCGCAGTCACCGGACGCGGTTCCACCCTCGCTGCCACCCGAATCCTGGCAACCAGCCGCGACCACCAGGGTCGCGGCGAGCGCAACGGTGCCCAGCGCCCGTACATAGCTTCGCCTCACGGCTTCAGACCTCCTCCAGATGCGGACGCGGCTGACCCGTTGCGACGGCGACAGCAGCAGACCGCAATTCCACCCACCCCGCAGGGACTGCCCCTGCGTTACGGCTCGTGATGGCGGAGCGTACCGACACCGCATACCGTCCCGGAAGACCTGAACGCTGGGTCTGCGAAACCGTTACGAAGACGTGGGCAATCATGTCGATGTCCGTAACAGGTGAATCCGCCGGACGGTCCTTAAATCCACGGCGGGTCGCAGTCCGTCCGCACCCGCCCGGACCGGGCACTGCTGCCGAAAAGGCCGATTGACCTGCTGAAACGCCTCAGCGGGACCACAACCGGACCCATGCACCACGTGAACGTCGGCGTTCAGACGCCCACACCGGCCGCCCACCACAGCCCGGCCCGCGTCCCGTCGTCGGCCGCCAACCACCACCGGTCACCCACCGCCACCAGCGTCACGTCCCGATCAACACCGGCCGGCACATCGAGCGGCGCCGTGACCTCCCGCCACGACCCACCCCGGTCCGACGACACCCACACCGAGTGCCGCGCCCCGTCCGTCACCGCCGCGAACAACCGATCCCCGGACGACACCAGCGACGTCACACTCTGCACCCCGGCCCCGGCCCGCCGCCCGAACGTCCCGGCGGACACCCAACTCTCCGCCTCCTGCCGCCAGGCGCCGAACACCGCCCCACGCAGACCGACCGCCACCGGCACCCCGCCGACCAGCACCACCCGCTGCAACTCCTCGTACTCCGAACCGCCCGGCAGCACGGTGCGCCGCCACGACCGCCCGTCCGGTGACGACCAGACCGCCGGGTCACGGTCGATCCGGCCGGCCGGCAGAAGGCCGCCCACCGCCAACCAGCCCGACGACGTCGCCACCGAGTCGAACGCCCAGGTCACCCCCACCGCGTCACTCGCCAGCTCCGGCGCACCCTCGACCAGCGCGAACTCCGCCGCGTCCGGCGACGACACCCAGGAGGCCGCGCCCGCCGAACGGTTACCGACGATCAACCAGCCCTGCGCACCCGCCGTCAGGCGGGAAACGTTCACCGCCGTCGGCCCGCCGTACGTCTCGAACGACGCCTGCACCTCGACCAGCGCACCGTCAGCCACCTGCCGCCAGGTGCTCACCCGCGGGTAGCCGTGCGCGCCACCGACCTTCGCGCCGATCAGCGCCGCCTTCCCGTCCCGGCAGGCCACCGACAGGAACACGTTCTGCCGACCGTAGAAGGACTCCGCGCGAACCGGCAGCAGCGTCCAGGTCGTACCGTCCACACTGGTCCAGGCCGCCGGACGCGTGCCGCCCTCGGCGTCGACGACGCCACCGACCACGAACCACCGATCCGCGCACGACGCCGCGTCACGTATCACTGGACGTCCCGCACCGCCCGGCGGCGCCGGCAGCGTCAGCGGCTGCCAAGCCGGCCGCAACGCCGGCGCGGCGGGCGTCGCCGACCCCGCGCCGTCGGGCGCGGCCGACCCGTCGCACCCGGCAAGCACCAGCGTGAAGAGGCCGAACACCGCGATCACCCGTCGGACGGACATCCGCCGATGCTAACCACCGGAGGCCGCTCACGGCGGCCCACACGGCCCGTTGTCGCGCGGAGCGCTCAGACGGTCGGCTGCTGCGACACCTCGCCGCCGGCGGTCTCCGCGAGGATCCGCTCGGCGACCTCCTTCATGGTCATCCGGTGGTCCATCGCCGTGCGCTGGATCCACTTGAACGCCTGCGGCTCGGTCATGCCATACGTGGTCATCAGCGCGCCCTTGGCGCGCTCCACCGCCTTGCGGATCTCCAGACGGTCGGTCAGGCTCGCGACCTCGGCCTCCAGGGCCGCGACCTCCGAGTAGCGCGACAGCGCGATCTCCACCGCCGGGACCAGGTCACTCTTCTGGAAGGGCTTCACGAGGTACGCCATCGCGCCCGCCGCCCGCGCCCGCTCCACCAGATCACGTTGGCTGAACGCGGTCAGGATGATCACCGGGGCGATCCGGGCACCGGCGATGCGCTCGGCGGCGGCCAGCCCATCCATGATCGGCATCTTGATGTCGAGGATGACCAGGTCGGGCTTCAACTCCTCGGCGAGGCGAACGGCGGTCTCGCCGTCGCCGGCCTCCCCCACCACCTCGTAACCCTCTTCGACCAGCATCTCGGCGAGGTCCAGCCGGATCAGCGCCTCGTCCTCGGCGATCAGTACGCGCCTGCGCTCGGTATCCGTCGGCATCTCAGCCACCAGCCACTCCCACCATCGATCACTGCACGGCTACCACCCATGCTCCCGCATGAGAGTAGTCGGGTACAGTAAGCGCCACCCGCCGGGATGGTGGAACGGCATACACGGAAGTCTCAAACACTTCTGCCCGAAAGGGCTTGCGGGTTCGAATCCCGCTCCCGGCACTCTGTCATACACCTGTTCGATGATGCGGGTGTGCACCCACCGCAGATGCGGGCGCAGGCCCGCGCTCTCCGCGCTCGCGGAGACACCATCCACGCAGTAGCCCGTACCCTCTCCCTGCCCTACACGACGGTCTGGCACTGGTGTGTCGATCGACCCGAACGGGCGAAGCTCGGCACCGGATTGCGCTGCTTCCGCTGCTTGCCGGGTGTCGAGAATCCGACCGACCCTGCCGCCTATGCCTACCTGCTCGGCCTCTATCTCGGCGACGGTCATCTGGCCGTCTCACCGAAGGTGCCGGTGTTGCGCATCTACTGCTCCGACGCATGGCCAGGGCTGATCGAGGCGTGCGACGTCGCCATGCGGGCCGTGCTCGCGGCAAAGGTGCAGCGTGTCCAGAAACAGGGTTGCGTGGGAGTACAGAGTTACGGTGTGCACTGGCCGTGCCTGCTCCCGCAGCACGGCCCCGGTAAGAAGCACGAGCGCCCGATCGTCCTGGCCGACTGGCAGCGACCGATTCTGGAAAACCACCCCGGTGACTTCCTGCGCGGCCTGTTCCACTCCGACGGCTGCCGCGTCGCCAACCGGGTCACCGTGCGCGGCAGGGCGTACGTCTACCCGCGGTACATGTTCGTCAACGAGTCGGCCGACATCATGCGGCTGTGCCAGTGGGGCCTCGACCTGCTGGGCATCGACTGGCGGATGAACCGGCGCAACTCGCTCTCGGTGGCGCGACGGGGCGCGGTCGCCGTGTTGGACCGGCACGTGGGCCCGAAGTCCTGACCGCCGCCGGCGCGGGTCGTGTCGATCGTGGGAGCCTGGCCGCCAGGCGGCAGCGGGGTCGACGACAGGGGTGGGAACTGATGCGGGTGGTCATCTTCGGTGCGACCGGCATGGTCGGCCAGGGCGTGTTGCGGGAGTGCCTGCTCGCCGACGACGTGCGGGAGGTGCTGACTGTCGGTCGTCGGTCGACCGGTCGGCAGGACGCGAAGCTGCGGGAGCTCACGGTCGCGGACGTGGGTGAGTTGGATTCGGTGCGCGCCGAGTTGACCGGTGTGGACGCGTGTTTCTACTGCCTGGGCGTGTCCTCTCTGGGTCTGGACGAGGCGGCGTACACGCGGGTGAGCTACGACTACCCGCTCGCGGCGGCACGGTTGTTGGCGGAGGTGAGCCCGCAGGTCACGTTCGTCTACGTGTCGGGCCAGGGCACCGATTCGTCGGGTCGGGGTCGGGTGATGTGGGCGCGGGTCAAGGGTCGGGCCGAGAACGCGATCGTCGAGTTGCTGCCCAACGGCTACGCGGCGCGTCCCGGTTTCATCCAGCCGACCTACGGGGCGGTGTCGAAGACCCGGTTGTACCGGTTCGGGTACGCGGTCGCGCGGCCGTTCTTTCCGGTGTTGCGTCGGTTGCTGCCGAACCAGGTCACCACCACCGACGGGATCGGTCGGGCGATGCTGCGGCTGGCTCGGCAGGGCTCGCCGCGTCGGGTGTTGGGCAACCGCGAGCTGCGCTGACCGGGACCGTCAGGCGATCGTGTCGAGGGCTTGGGCGAGGTCGGCGCGCAGGTCTTCGGGGTCTTCGAGACCGACCGAGAGCCGCAGCAGGGCGGCGACGGGTTTCGCGTCTCCCTCGACGGGTCGGTGGGTGAGCGAGGCGGGGTGCTGGATGAGGGTGTCGACGCCTCCGAGGGAGACGGCGTGGGTGATGAGGCGGCAGGCGCTGGTGACGGCGGCCGCGGCGGGTGCGCCGCCGCGTACCTCGAAGGCGAGCAGGCTGCCGGGTCCGGCCATCTGCCGGCCGACCAGCGCCGCCGGGTCGTACACCGAGGGGTGGTGCACCCGGTGTACGGCCGGGTGGTCGGCGAGCCAGCCGGCGAGTTTCTCGGCGCTGGCCTGTTGGGCGCGGACCCGCAGCGGCAGGGTTTGCAGGCCGCGGTGCAGCAGGTAGCCGCCGAGTGGGTGCAGGATCGCGCCGGTGACCGCTCGGACCTGGCGTAGTCGCGCGGCCCAGTCGGCGTCGCAGGCGACGACGCCGGCGAGCACGTCGCCGTGCCCGCCGATGCTCTTGGTGGCGCTGTGCAGGACGAGGGTGGCGCCGTGTCGGGCGGGTTGTTGCAGTACGGGGGTGGCGACGGTGTTGTCGACGAGCAGCGGGACGTCGCCGGCCGCGGCGGCGAGGGCGGCGATGTCGACCAGGTCGAGGGTGGGGTTGGCGGGTGTCTCGACGATGATCAGCGCGGTGTCGGGGCGGATGGCGGCGGCGACCTCGTCGGGGCGTGCCCAGGTGACTGTGGTGCCGAGCAGGCCGGTGGCGAGGACGTGGTCGGTTCCGCCGTAGAGGGGCCGGACGGCGACGACGTGCCGGCGGTTGTCGCGGGCGGCGGCGAGCAGGGTGGCGGTGAGGGCGGCCATGCCGCTGGCGAAGGCGACGGCCTGGGCGGTGCCCTCCAGTTCGGCGAGGGCGGTTTCGAAACGGGCGACGGTGGGGTTCCAGAGCCGTTGGTAGACGGCGCCGCCCTCGGCGGGGAGGGTGCCGCCGGTGGCGAGCTGCTCGTACGCGGCGCCGCCGTCGTCGACCGAGGGCAGTGGGTTGGTGGTGGACAGGTCGATGGGTGGCACGTGCACGCCGAGGGCGCGTAGGTCGTCGCGGCCGGCGTGTACGGCCCGGGTGTCCACCGTCGTCATGCCGGTAGCGTCGAACATCTACCGCCTGATGGGCAATGGTTCGGCAGATCATTCTGTCGACCGGCTTGGTTTTGGTGGCGGATTCGGGTGATGATGGCGGGATGCCTCCTGAGCCGAACGATGTGCGGCCGTATCCGGCCCTGGACGAGGTGGACCGCGCGATCCTGAGCGAGCTGGCCGCTGATGGCCGTCTGCCGAACAACGCCCTCGCCGAGCGGGTGGGGGTGGCGCCGTCGACGTGTCTGACGCGTACGCGGGCGCTGCGCGAGCGTGGCGCGATCCGTGGTTTCCACGCCGAGGTGGATCCGGCCGCGCTCGGCCTGCCGTTGCAGGCGTTGGTGTCGGTGCGGCTGACGGCGCACGAGCGGGCGGCGGTGGACGCGTTCCGGGCCCGGTCGGTGCGGCTGCCGGGGGTGGTGTCGGTGTTCCACGTGGCCGGCGCGGAGGATTACGTGCTGCACGTGCGGGCGGCGTCCGGTGACGCGTTGCGGGACTTCGTGCTGGACCATCTGGCGGTCGACCCGGTGGTGCAGCACACCCAGACCAGTCTGATCTTCGAGCAGGCGCGCGGGATGGGCTGAGCAGCGGGTGAGCTGGCCGACGAAAACCCGCGTGGCGGAACAAAGCCGCCCGTTGACGGGTTGGTTGACCTTGTGATCACCGTACCGTTGTCTGTTCTTGATCTTGCCCCGGTCGCCAAGGGCACCTCCGCTGGCGCGGCGTTGCAGGCCACCACCGAGCTGGCCCGACGCACCGAGGAGCTGGGCTACCACCGGTTCTGGGTGGCCGAGCACCACAACATGCCGGCGATCGCCAGCTCCGCGCCCGCGGTGCTGCTGGCGCACCTGGCCGCGAACACCTCGACGATCCGCCTCGGGTCGGGTGGGGTGATGCTGCCCAACCACGCGCCGCTGGTGGTGGCCGAGCAGTTCGGCACCCTGGAGGCGCTGCACCCCGGTCGCATCGACCTCGGTATCGGCCGGGCGCCGGGCACCGACCAGGTGACCGCGCTGGCGTTGCGGCGCACCATGGAGGGCCTGTCGGCGGAGGGCTTCCCCCGCGAGCTGGCGGACCTGATGAACTACTTCAGCGGGGAGAAGCCAGGGCAGATCATCGCCACGCCGGGTCACGGTGAGCAGCCGGCCGTGTGGCTGCTGGGTTCCAGCGGTTTCAGCGCCCAGCTCGCCGGTCTCCTCGGCCTGCCGTTCTCGTTCGCGCACCACTTCAGCTCGGCGAACACCCTGCCTGCGCTGGCCCTGTACCGGCAGAACTTCCGGCCGTCGCAGTGGTTGGACAAGCCGTACGCGATGGTGGCGGTCAACGCGGTGTGCGCGGAGACCGACGAGCGGGCCGAGTGGCTGACGGGGCCCAGCGCGTTGTCGTTCCTGAAGCTTCGCTCGGGCCGGCCGGAGCCGCTGTCGACGCCGGACGAGGCGGCGGCGTACCCGTACTCGGAGTTCGAGAGGGAGTTCGTCCTGCAACGCCGAGACGGTCAGGCGATGGGTTCGCCGGAGACGGTACGCCGGCAGCTGACCGAGTTGATCGAGCGCACCGGCGCGGACGAGCTGATGCTGACCACGCTCGTGTACGACGTCGAGGACCGGGTGCGGTCGTACGAGTTGATTGCCGAGCAGGTGGCGGGCGGTCTGCACCGGGCGGCGTGAAACACGATCTTCACGTCAGCGTCACCCGGCCGACCCGGACGGTGCCTAATGTTGGTGCCGGTGGTGGTACGGCATTCTCGGTCGGGACGGGTCGAGAATGCCGCGGTGTGGCGCACCGGGCCGGAGCTGAGCGGATTCCGCGGCTGCGGCCCGGTGCCTGCCACCCTAGGCGGCCCCGTTCGGGACCACCAGGGGTCAGATCAGCGTAGGTAGATGTTCGGGGTGGGCGGGTCGGCCATCCCGTTGCCGATGAAGAACCCCGGGTGTGGCGGTTGGTTGTAGGCGGTGTTCTGCCACGCGATCGCCACCCGATACTGCGGGTCGTGCATCAGGGTGTGGATCCGCGTGCTGGTCGGTGTGGGCGTGCTGTAGACGCGCAACGCCCGGCTGTCGGTGGTTCGCCAGATCACCTCCTCACGCCAGTCGCCCAGGATGTCGCCGGAGAGCGCCGGTGTGGACTTGGTGCCGTTGTTGGACGCCACCCCGCTGCCGGTGAGCAGCCGGGTGTCGCCACCGGTGCCGTACTTGTCGATCTTCGTGGCGTCGAGCAGTTCCCGCACCGGGTCACCGTCCCACCAGGCGAGGAAGTTCGCCGACGACGGCTTGCGGCCGATGTTCTGCCCCCGGGTGTTGGCCAGCCCGGTGGCCGCCGACGACCAGGACTCCGCGCCGGGGCTGCCGGCCCAGATGTCCGCGGAGGCACCCCGGCCGTTGTCGCCGGAGGCCGGCGTGGACCAGAGGACCTGACCGGTACGGGCGTCGGCGAAGTAGGAGCTGGGCTTGCTGGCGTCCTCGTCGACCTTGAACACCTCCAGGCCGGCGCGGCCCGGGTCGAGGTCCCCGACGTGCATGGCGTCGCCGTGCCCGTTGCCGGTGGAGTGCAGCAGCCGACCGTTGTCGTCGATGGTGGCGGCCCCGTAGACGATCTCCTGCCGGCCGTCGGAGTCGACGTCGGCGACGGAGAGCTGGTGGTTGCCCTGCCCGGCGGCGGCGCCGTTGCCGGAGGCGTTCGAGTCGAACGTCCAGCGCTTGCGCAGCGTGCCGTCACGGAAGTCCCAGGCCGCGATCACCGCTCGGGTGTAGTAACCCCTGGCCATGATCAGGGAGGGGCGCTGCCCGTCGAGGTAGGCGGTGCCGGCGAGGAACCGGTCCACCCGGTTGCCGTACGAGTCGCCCCAGGAGGAGACGGTGCCGCGCGGCGGGTCGTAGTTGACGGTGGAGAGCACCGCGCCGGTCTGCCCGTTGAACATGGTCAGGTACTCCGGACCGGACAGCACGTAGCCGCTGGAGTTGCGGTGGTCCGCCGACGACGAGCCGATGACCTGGCCGGTGCCGGAACGGGTGCCGTCGGCGGTCTTCATGGCCACCTCGGCACGGCCGTCGCCGTCGTAGTCGTACACCTGGAACTGCGTGTAGTGGGCGCCGGCGCGGATGTTGCGGCCCAGGTCGACGCGCCACAACCGGGTGCCGCCGAGGGTGTACGCGTCGACGAGGACGTTGCCGGTGTAGCCGGACTGGGAGTTGTCCTTGGCGTTGGACGGCTCCCACTTGAGCACGATCTCGTAGCTGCCGTCGCCGTTGAGGTCACCCACCGAGGCGTCGCTGGCGCTGTAGCTGTAACTCTCGCCGCTGGGGGTGCTGCCGCCGGCCGGGACCTGCAACGGCACGTCCAGGTAGCCCGCGCCGAACTGCAACGCCGGTGCCGACGCCGCCTGCTCGGCGCCGTCCACCACGGCCCGCACGGTGTACGCCGAGCCGGCCGCCGCGCCGCTGTCGAGGTAGTTGGTGGCGCCGGTGATCGGGCTGGCGTTGACCTTTGTCGCCCCCCGGTAGAGGTTGAACGCGACCCCGGAGGTCTCGGTGCCGAGCAGCCGCCAGGAGACCAGGTTGCCGCTGCCGGAGCGGACACTGATCAACCCGCGGTCCAGGTTCTCCATCTGCAAAACGCCAGCCGACGGCGGCGGAGTGGTGGGTGGTGGCGTGGTCGGGGGTGGCGTGGTCGGGGGTGGCGTGGTCGGTTCGCCGGTGGGTGGGGCGCCGGTGCAGGTGGTGCCGTTGAGCCCGAAGCTGCCCGGCACCGGGTTGCTGCCGGTCCACGAGCCGTTGAAGCCGAACGTGGCGGTGCCGTTGGTCGCGATGGCGGCGTTGTGGTCGACGTTGCGGGCGGTGACCTGGGCACCGGACTGGGTGACGGCGGCGTTCCACGCCTGGGTGACCTGTTGCCCGGCGGCGTACGACCAGGTGAGGGCCCACCCGTTGACCGGGTCGCCGAGGTTGGTGACGGTGACGTTGGCGCCGAAACCGCCCTGCCACTGGTTGGTGATCTGGTAGTCGACCCGGCAGCCGACGGCGGCGGCCGAAGCGGCGACCGTGCCGAGGGTGCCGGCCACGACGGCGGCGGCCGTCGTACCGGCGAGCAGGATCAGCCGATGTCTGGACGGGTGCATGGACTGCCTCCGGGGATCCGGTGATGATCGCTGCGGCCCACTGACCCTGCCCGGGAAGCACAGTGGACCGGCCCGGCCGCGACTGCGGCGGACGGCGATCTGATCGGGGTTGAACGCCCTGGAACTCACGGATCCGGCTCACCGCGCATCGTAAGGCAAGCGCTTTCCGGTACGCAATATCGACGACCGTCGTTCATTTTCAGGTCTTGCCCCGTCAGGCGCCACCTGATCAACTCGTGGGTGTGAGCGCCCCACACATGAGCCCCGACGAGTTCCGCCGAGCCGGCCACGCCGTCGTCGACTGGATCGCCGACTACTGGGCGACTGTCGAACAGCGACCGGTCGCCCCGTCCGACCCGCCGGGCACCGTCGCCGCCGCCCTCCCCGCCACGCCACCGACCACCGGCGGCGAACCGGTCGAGGCGGTCCTCGCCGACCTGGACTCCATCGTCGTACCGGGGCTGACCCACTGGCAGCACCCCGGCTTCTTCGGCTACTTCCCGGCCAACACCTCCGGCCCGAGCGTGCTCGGTGACCTGGTCAGCTCCGGGCTCGGTGTGCAGGGCATGCTCTGGGCCTCCAGCCCGGCCTGCACCGAGCTGGAGACGGTGATGATGGACTGGCTGGCCCACCTGCTGGACCTGCCGCAGCGGTTCCGCTCGACCGGCAGCGGCGGCGGGGTCATCCAGGACTCCGCCTCCTCGGCGACGCTGGTGGCCACCCTGACCGCACTGCACCGGGCCAGCGGAGGGCGCTGGCGCGACACCGGCATCGACCGGCGCTACCGCGCCTACACCTCCACCCACGGCCACTCCTCCATCGAGAAGGCCGTACGCATCGCCGGGCTGGGCAGCGACGGCGTCCGGTCCATCGAGGTGGACCCGGACACCCAGGCGCTGCTACCCGACGCGCTGCGTACGGCGATCGAGGCCGACCTGGCCGCCGGTGACGTTCCCGCCATCGTGGTGGCGACCATCGGCACCACCTCCACCACCGCCATCGACCCACTGCCCGAGATCGGGGCGATCTGCGCCGAATACGGGATCTGGCTGCACGTCGACGCCGCGTACGCGGGCTCCGCCGCCGTCTGCCCCGAGCTGCGGTGGTCGCACGCCGGCCTGGAGCACGCCGATTCGTACTGCTTCGACCCGCACAAGTGGCTGCTCACCGGCTTCGACTGCGACGCGTTCTGGGTGGCCGACCGCGCCGAACTGATCGAGGCGCTGACCGTGCTGCCGGAGTTCCTGCGCAACGCCGCCTCCGACTCCGGCGCGGTCATCGACTACCGGGACTGGCAGGTGCCGCTGGGCCGGCGCTTCCGGGCCCTGAAGCTGTGGTTCGTGCTGCGCTGGTACGGCGCCGAAGGGCTCCGGGCCCACATCCGCTCCGGGGTGGCGCTCGCCGCCCAGTTCGCCGATCGGGTGCGCGCCGACGACCGCTTCGAGCTGGCGGCGGCACACCCGTTCTCACTGGTCTGCTTCCGACTGCGCGCCGACGACGACGTCAACGCCGCACTGCTGGCCCGGGTGAACGACACCGGGCGGGTGCACCTGACACACACCCGGGTCGCCGGCCGCTACACGCTGCGCATGGCCATCGGCTCCCCGCAGACCACCGAAGCGCACGTCGACGAGGCCTGGACGCTGCTCGCCCACGCGGCCAAAGACCTGCTCACCCCCTGACGCCCCTCCCCCGCACC
>NZ_JAGPYA010000052.1:0-49663 GCF_018070245.1 Micromonospora sp. M61
GGTCGGCGGTGCCGGGTTCGGTGAGACGATCCGCAGCATCAACGGCTCGATCGAGTGCAACGGCGGAAACCCCGCCCAGGTGCAGAGCCGCGTCACGAAGTACCAGCAGTTCGTCGGCATCCTCGGTGTGTCCGCCGGAGCCAACCTCTACTGCTGATCCGCGGCCGGGCCTCGGCGCACGTCGCCGTACGGAGTCGGGGCCCGGCAAGCGGTCGTGGGTAGCCCGGCCGGTTTCATCGCCATCAACCCGTTGACACGGCCGTGCTGCGCCCGGAACTATCAGCGACAGTCCACCCGCCCCGACTCTCGTTGTTCGCCAACTCCAATGACAACGATGTCAGGGCACCACCCACCACGCTCCACTCAGTCCAGACCTTCGACGTACTCGACCCGTTCGAGTCGAAAGGCCCCGTCCCTCATGTCGCATACCCCCCTTGCGCGTTCCCTGTCTCCCCGCCTGATCGCCGCGACGACAGCCGTCCTGCTACCGCTGGGCCTGCTCGTCGCCGCGCCCCTGGCCAACGCCGCCCCCACCTCGGCGACGCCCGGCAACTTCAGCTCCTCGTTTGAGACCGCCGACCCGCAACCCGCCACCAGCACCGTGGAGGTCGGCGCGAACGGAAAACCGGTCCAGGGCAACCTGAGTGGCAAGGTCACCACCCTGCCCGGCAGCCTGCTCGGCCAGGTCAGCGCCGTGACCGCGAGCGACGAGAACCAGCCCCGCGAGATCGCCGCGAACCTCAAGGACGACGACTCGTCGACCAAGTGGCTGATCTTCCAGTCGAGCGGCTGGGTGACCTACCAGCTCGCCAAGCCGGCCACGGTGCTGCGCTACTCGCTGACCTCGGCCAACGACGCACCGTCGCGCGACCCCAGGGACTTCGTCGTCCAGGGCTCCAACGACGGCAGCACCTGGACCGACCTGGACAAGCGCGTCGGCCAGACGTTCAGCGGCCGGTACGCCACCAACAGGTACAGCTTCACCAACACGAGCGCCTACGCCTTCTACCGGCTGAACGTCACCGCGAACTCCGGTGACTCGCTCGTGCAGCTCGCCGACTGGAACATCAGCGACGGCTCGGACGTCCGTCCGCCGTCCACGCCGATGGTCAGCGAAGCCACCGCCGGTCCGAACGGCGGCTACACCACCAAGCCGGACGCCGGGTTCACCGGGCTGGCCGCGCTGCGCTACTCCGGTGGCGCCGAGGGTGACGGCCGGTCGTACGCAACCAACAAGCTGTTCGACGTCAACGTGCCGGTCGGGCCGAAGACCCGTCTGTCGTACAAGATCTTCCCGGAGTTCACCAAGGGCAACGCCCGGTATCCGTCCACCTACGCCGCCGTCGACCTGCACTTCACCGACGGCAGCTACCTGAGTGGGCGCTCACCGGTCGACCAGCACGGCTACCTCCTCACCGGTGCCGGCCAGGGCGCGTCGAAGGTGCTCTTCGCCGACCAGTGGAACCTGGTGCAGGCCGACCTCGGCGCCATCGCCCGAGGCAAGACGATCGACCGCATCCTGCTGGCGTACGACAACCCGCAGGCCACCGGGGACACCCAGTTCCAGGGGTGGCTCGACGACATCGAGCTGACGGCCGCGCCGACGTCGATCGACGGCACGAAGCTGACCAACTACGTGGACACCCGCCGGGGCACCAACTCGACTGGCGGTTTCTCGCGCGGCAACAACCTGCCGATCACCGCGGTGCCGAACGGCTTCAACTTCTTCACCCCGGTGACCGACGCGACCTCCAACTCCTGGGAGTACGAGTACCACCGGATCAACAACGCCGCCAACCTGCCGATGTTGCAGGGGCTCGCGATCTCCCACGAGCCCAGCCCGTGGATGGGTGACCGCAACCAGATGTCGGTCATGCCGGTCGTCGGTGGCGGTTCCCTCACCGGCCAGCCCGCCAGCCGCGCGCTCGCCTTCAGCCATGACGACGAGACCGCGCAGCCTGACCTCTACCGGGTCACGCTCCAGAACGGCCTGGTCGCGGAGATGTCGCCCACCGACCACGCCGGGATCATGCGGTTCACCTTCCCCACCGGGCAGGCGACCGGAAGTCTCGTCTTCCACAACGGCACCTTCACCATCGGCACGGACGGCACCCTCACCGGCTGGGTCGACAATGGAAGTGGCCTGTCGGCCGGTCGTAGTCGCATGTTCGTGTCCGGTGCCTTCGACCGGGCGCCGACGGCGACCGCCGCGACCTCGGCCACCTTCGACGTCTCCACCACCCGGGAGGTGACGATGCGCCTCGCGACGTCGTTCCTCTCCGTCGACCAGGCGCGCCGCAACCTCGATCTGGAGGTCACCGGCAAGAGCTTCGAGCAGGTCCACGCCGCCGCGACGGCGATGTGGAAGGACCGGCTCGGCCGGGTCGAGGTGCGTGGCGCCACCGAACCGCAGCTGGTCTCGATGTACTCGAACCTGTACCGGCTGAACCTCTACCCGAACTCGCAGTCGGAGAACACCGGCACCGCCGCCGCGCCGCGCTGGCAGTACGCGAGCCCGGTCTCGGCGCCGACCGGCGCGTCGACCCCCACCCAGACCGGTGCGAAGATCGTCGACGGGCAGATCTACGTCAACAACGGCTTCTGGGACACGTACCGCACCGTGTGGCCCGCCTACGCGCTGCTGTACCCGGACGTCGCCGCCCGGATCTCCGACGGGTTCGTCCAGCACTACCGCGACGGCGGTTGGATCGCCCGCTGGTCGTCTCCCGGCTACGCCGACCTGATGACCGGCACCAGCGCCAACGTGGCTCTGGCCCAGGCGTACCTCACCGGGGTCAAGCTGCCCGACCCGCTCGCGGCGTACGACGCGGCCGTCAAGGACGCGACCGTCGCGTCCGGGCGCAGCGCGGTCGGACGCAAGGGCATCGAGACGTCGCTGTTCCTCGGCTACACGCCGACCTCCACCGGGGAGTCGGTGTCGTGGGCGCTGGAGGGCTTCATCAACGACTACGGCATCGGCAACATGGGTGCGGCCCTCGCCAAGGACCCGGCCACGCCGAAGTCGGAGCGCGCCCGGCTCAAGGAGGAGTCGCGCTACTTCCTGGAGCGCGCCCGCAACTACGTCCACCTCTTCGACCCGAAGTCGAAGCTCTTCCAGGGTCGCGACGCCGCCGGTAACTTCCTCGCCGGCGACCCGCTGGACTGGGGTGGCGTCTACACCGAGACCAACGGATGGAACTTCGCCTTCACCGCCCAGCAGGACGGTCAGGGTCTGGCCAACCTGCTCGGTGGGCAGAAGGCGCTGCGGGACAAGCTCGACACGTTCTTCTCCACCCCGGAGAACGCCGACCGCCCCGGCGGGTACGGCGGCGTCATCCACGAGATGATCGAGGCGCGCGCGGTGCGGATGGGTCAGCTCGGCATGAGCAACCAGCCGTCGCACCACATCCCGTACATGTACAACTTCGCCGGCGCACCGGCGAAGACCCAGGCGACGGTCCGGGAGATCCTGCGGCGCCTCTACGTCGGCAGCGAGATCGGCCAGGGCTACCTGGGCGACGAGGACAACGGCGAGATGTCGTCGTGGTACATCCTCAGCTCGCTGGGCATCTACCCGCTGCAGGCCGGGTCGTCCGAGTGGACCATCGGTTCGCCGCAGTTCACGAAGATGACAGTGCGTCGGACCACTGGCGACATCGTCGTCAACGCGCCGAGCAACAGCACCCGCAACGTCTACGTGCAGGATGTCAAGGTCAACGGCAAGAAGCAGCGCGGTCTGTCCCTGGACGTGGCCGCACTCGCCAAGGGCGGCACCATCGACTTCCAGATGGGCCCCAACCCGTCCTCCTGGGGCAGCGGCAGGAACGACGCGCCGCCGTCGCTGACCAAGGGTGACCAGGCGCCGAAGCCGTTGCAGGACACCACCGGCCCCGGCCTCGGCACCGCGACCGCAACCGGCGGTCAGGACGCGTCGAAGCTGTTCGACGACTCGTCCACCACGCAGCTGACCTTCACCTCGGCGACCCCGCAGATCTCCTGGGCGTTCCGTGGTGGAAAGCAGAAGCCGACGTACTACACCGTCACGTCCGGTGCGAGTGCTGGCGATCCGGCGGACTGGCGACTGCAGGGCTCCAACGACGGCATCACCTGGACCACAGTGGACTCGCGCAGGGACCAGGTGTTCCGGTGGCGCAGTCAGACCCGCCCGTACACGATCGACAAGCCGGGTCGGTTCGCGCAGTTCCGTCTCGCGGTCACGAAGACCGTCGGCGCCGCGCAGACCAGTCTCGCAGAGATCGAGTTGCTCGCCGGTGGCGACGTGGCCATCGGAGGCGGCGACATCGCGGTGACCGCCGCGTCCGGCGTGCACGCGACGTCCGGCGTACCGGTCTCGGTGCCGCTGGCGTCCGTCACCGGTGGCACCGCGACCGGTTACCGGGCCACGATCGACTGGGGTGACGGCACACCGGTCACCGAGGGCACCGTGACGCTGAGCTCGCGGGCCGTCTACAACATCGGTGGGTCGCACACCTACGCCACGCCGGGCTACCACCAGGCGAACGTCACGGTGACCGACGGCGAGAGCCAGAGCTCCGCGACGGTCGGCGTCGAGGTGGCGTACGCCCCGACCTCCGGCCTCACCGCCGCGTTCGACACCGTCTGCGTCGGTGACGAGGGCGTCCTCGCGGCGGACTGCGACGCCAAGTCGTGGGCGTACTCGCGGGCCGCCCTGGCGGCGGGCGGTGCGACGCAGGGCCAGCGGCAGCAGGTCCCGGGGACCGCGTTGCAGTTCACGCTGCCGGTGATCCCGGCCGGGCAGCCGGACAACGCCACCGGCAGCGGTGCCACGGTCCTGCTCGACCTGCCGGAGGACGCGAAGAGCATCTCCTTCATCGGCGCCGGAACGCAGGGCAACCAGAGCACCACCGGCACGGCGAACTTCAGTGACGGCAGCACGGCCAGCATCCCGATCCAGATGAGCGACTGGACGCTGGGCGGTAACGCCAACGGCACCCCGTCCTACGGCAACATCGTCGTTGCCCGGACGGCGTACCGATTGAACGGCACGAGCCGGGACGGCGCCCAGCCGTTCCTGTTCGCGACCGCGCCGTACCAGATCCCGGCGGGCAAGACGCTGGTGTCGGTGACCCTGCCGACGCAGACCGGTGACCCCCGCACAGCGGGCCGGATCCACGTGTTCGCCGTCGCCAACGACGGCACGCCGGCCCCCGCGCTGGCCACTGTCGCCCCGAAGGACCAGACGGCGAACGCCGGGCAGGCCCTCGCGGCGAACCTCGGTTCGGTGACCGGCGGCGTTCCCGGCACGACCGGCTACCGTGCCCGCGTCCAGTGGGGTGACGGCACGGCTCCGGACGACGTAACCATTGGTGCGTCCGGTGCGATGAGCGGGCAGCACACCTACACGCGGGAGGGCACCTACACGGTGCACGTCACCGCGTGGGACACGCTGTCGAGCAGCACCGAGGCCTTCACCGTGACCGTCGCGCGGGGCGGCTCCCAGCCGACGATCGCGCTGTCCGCTGCCGGCGCAGTCACCACCGGCGGCACTGTCACCGTCGACGGCAGCGGGTTCGCCGCCGGTGAACAGGTGACCGTCAGCGTCGGCACCGACCCGGCCCGGGCCACGAAGGTCGCGGCCTCCGCGACGGGCACGGTCCGCGTCTCGGTCCCGACCTCCGGCGACGCACAACCCGGCCGGTACGCGGTCACCGCGACGGGCGCGTCGACGCGTACGCCGGCCACAGCCACCGTCCAGGTGACCGGGCAGGCCCAGGCGCCGACCTACCAGCCGCGGGTGGCACTGCTGACCACCTCGGGTCCGCGTGGCACGTCGATCACCATCGACGGTTCCGGGTTCGTTCCGAACGAGGCGGTCACGATCACCGTCGGGAACGGCCTGGCGGTCAGCACGGTTCGCGCGAACGGTGACGGTGTCATCTCCGGAGCGACGGTCAGCGTTCCGGGTGCGGCGAAGGCGGGCGCGACCAGCGTCACGCTGAGCGGTGAGAAGTCGGCGACGAAGGTGTCCCGGCCGTTCACCGTCACCGGCTAGCACTGAGCCGGGGACAGCGCAGCAGGGTGGGGCGGGCCGTGATCACGGCCCGCCCCACGCGCTTGTCGCGCAACCACTGTTAGCGTCGTCTGCCATGGCCGATCACGCGCTGCTCGCCTCGGGGCGCGACGCCGACGTCTACGTGCTCGACGAGTCGCGGGTGCTGCGCCGCTACCGGCAGGGCGGGGACAGCGCGCCCGAGGCGGCGTTGATGGCGTACGTCGCGGCCGCCGGCTACCCGGTGCCCGTGGTGTACGAGGCCCGAGGGCCCGACCTGGTGCTCGAACGACTCGACGGCGAGACTCTCCTGGTGTCGATGCTCACCGGGCGCACCGGCATCGGCGCCGCCGCCGACCTGCTCGTGGGCCTGCACGACCGCCTCCACACCCTGCCGGCCCGCTTCAGCGTCGACCCGGCGGACCGCGTCCTGCACCTCGACCTGCACCCACAGAACGTCATGGTGACCTCGCGCGGGCCAGTGGTCATCGATTGGCGCAATGCGGCCGAGGGGCCGGCCGACCTGGACGTGGCCATGACCGCTCTCATCCTCGCCGAGGTGGCGGTCAGTCAGGACCCGCAGGTCGCCGATCTTGCCCGGGACGGCCTCGACGCCTTTCAGCGACGCGCGCAGCCGCCCCGGGCCAGCCAACTACGGCGTGCGGTGGGTCAGCGCCGGGTCGATCCGGCGCTGACCGCCGTCGAGAAGTCCGCCCTGGGCCGTGCCGCCGCACTGGTCCAAACTCGGGAGGGTTGAAGCAGACCGTCCACCCGCGCTCAGCTCACTGCGGGCCCTGGATTCATGACCACACCATCGCGGAGTCGACCCACCTCGGCTCCGCGCCCAGTCGGAGTTGCCAGCGCGTGCCCTGGCTGGTGAGCCGGACGATCGCCAACGGCTCCACGTCCAGCTGTCGGTACGTCGCCATCGGCAGCCCGAGGGCGTGCACGACCGCGACCCGGATCACCAGCGGGTGGGTGACCGCGATGACGCGCCGGCCTGCTCGGTGCTGCTCGTCCAGCCAACTGCCGACCCGATCCCGCACGGCCGCGACGGACTCACCGCGGTGCGGTGCCGACTTCGGTGCGGACAACCAGTCGTGTAGCGCCTGCGGATGCGTGCCGGCGATCTCCTCAAGCGACCGTCCGGACCAGTCGCCGTAGTCGCAGTCGGCCAACGCCGTCTCGATCGTCGGCAGCAGACCGAAGGCGGCGGCGGTCTGCCGGGCCGCCACCGCTGGGCTGCACAGGCAGGTGTCGTGCATGCCGAGGTGCCCACGCCGGTCCGGATCCGCGTGGGCCTGGGCGAGGGTGGCGCGCAGACCGCCCTCGTCCAGGCCGTCGTCGGGTCCGCCGAAGCGGGCCCGGCGCAGGGCGGCGGTGTGACCGTGGGCGACCAGCCGGAGGCTGGTGGCGGTCACGTGCTGGGCAGCGCGGCGGCGGCCCGCCGGTGTCTATCGTGGTGCATCAGGGCCGCGAACAGCAGGCCGATCCCGGTCCAGAGCACCACCTGGGTGCCGAGGGAGGCCAGTCGAAAGTTCCACAGCAGCGTCGCGGGGAAGTCGGTGGGGACCTCCTGGAACGACGGAAGCACCACGTAGGACGCGACGGTGACCAGCAGGAAACCGCCGACGGCCGCGGCGACGCGTTGCCACAGTGGCGCCTGCGCGCCGACTGACCGGTAGCCCAGCGAGCCCGCCCACACGGCCACCAGACCGAGCACCACCATCAGCAGGTAGGTGGCGGTGCGTTGGTTGATGGTGGCCGGGTCGCCGACCGCCGGCGGGTTCGCCGGGTACTTGAGGAACGGCACGATCACCGCGCCGAGCAGCGCCGCACCGGCCAGCAGCAGGCCGGAGCGCCCGTCGTCGTCGGTCCGTCGTCGACGGGCCAGCAGGACGTACGCCGTGGCCAGCAGACCGCCCATCGCGGCGCCGAACAGTGCGGTGGCCAGGAAGAGCCCGCCGCGCTGGCCGCTCCGGGTGACCACTGCCTCGTCGTGCTGGTGCCCGCCAGTGGCGGGTCCGGCGTGCGAGGCCGCCTCCTCGATAGCGATGGCGGCCTCGACGTGCGGTTCGCCGGCGACGTAGGCGAACGTCCCGGCGAGCAGGCCAGCGATCAGGCCGGCGAGCAGGCCGCGGACGAGGACGGCGAGGAACGGGGGAGCGGTGGTGGCGTTCAGTGGCACGGAACACCGAGCAGGTGCCGGCCGTCGTGCATGAGCTCGTGCAGGTACGTCCCGCTGCGCGACACCGCACCCTGGTCGAACGCGACGAGGTAGGCCAGCAGGGTGAGCGCGACGACGGTCGCCAGGACCGTCCACAGAAGACGCGTGGTGCCAGCGGGATTCACCAACGGCTGGCTGGACGTGGAGCTGGACATATGATCACGAACCTCCCCGGGGATGACGCGTCCCCATTGCAAGGCTGCGGACGACCGAGCGTCCTGGCTCGCGGGCCCCATTTTGAGGTGGGGGAAACCGCTCACAGTGGCGCGACCGCGCCGGAATCACACCGGCTTCCCTCGCGTCGCCGCAGATAGTGGGTCGACGGTATCGGTGCCGCCGCAGGCGGTCAACCCGGCCCCGCAGTGGGTGAGGCACCTGCGCCCGAGGACTCAGCGCCGCCCGATTCGTCAGATCAAAACCAGATCGGTGGCGGCGGGCATCGTCCGCCGCCACCGAACCCGACGTCACGGCGAAGCTCTCCGAGCCGGTGGCCGGGTGGACGGCGCGGTCTGGACGACTGTGGAACCGCGGCCCGCTGTCGAGCACGCGCTCGACAGCGATCGGCCCGGGCCGGCTGATTTTCGGCTCGGACCGGCCGGTGTGTCTGCTCGCCGCCTCATGCACCGGCTGAGTCGGAACGAGGCGAGCGCGGCGGGCGGCGAAGGCATAGCATGTTATCGATAACAATCGGATTGTGGTTCGTTGGCTCGCGGGGCGGCCATCGACAACAGATCATGCCGCTCTGGTCGGACGTCGGGCTCCGAAGGCTCGCGTACCGACGGCAAAACATGGTCGCAAGACCTTGGCAACACACGTACGTGCATGGCATGGTAACGCCTGATCAAGGGAAACATCCGACCTATCTCGATGGGTGGTGCGGGCCCCGAGTCCGTCTCTCCCTGCCGAGGAGGCTCGGCCGGTCACCGGTGCTCCGCTCGCCGACGGCTCTCCCGTCGCGTGCGGCGCCACGCTTGGGGAGGTCAGGGCCGACGATGAGCACCGTCGAGGCAACCACCGGCACGCAGCACGGCACGCCCAGCGACTGGTTCCGGGAACGGATCTCCCACGCCGTCTCCGAGCTGACCGCCGCCACCGCGCTCGTCGTGCTGTTCATCGTGTTGAGTTTCGCCAGTCCCTACTTCCTGACCGCGGACAACCTCTTCAACATCGGTGCGCAGACCGCGGTGATCGCCATCATCGCCACGGCGCAGACGATGGTCATCATCACGAAGGGCATCGACCTCTCCGTGGGATCGGTCGCCGCGCTCGCCGGCGTGGCGGGGGCGATGGTCGTACGCGACCTCGGCTTTCCACTCTGGGCGGCGACGGCGGTCGCGATCGGCGTCGGCGCACTGGCCGGGCTGCTCAACGGGCTGCTGGTGACCGTGGCCCGGATCCCACCGTTCATCGCGACGCTGGGAACGATGTCCGTCGGACGAGGGCTCGTCTTCATCATCACCGGGGCAGTCGGCGTCTACGGCCTGCCCCGATCCTTCCAACTGCTCGGCAACGGGGAGATCGTCGGCATTCCGTTCGCCGTGGTGATCACCGTTCTGGTCGCCGTCGGTGTCGCCTTCCTGCTCTCCCAGACCCGCTTCGGCCAGTACACGTACGCGATGGGCTCCAATCTGGAGGCCGCACGCCGGTCGGGCATCCGGGTCGGTCGGCACCTGACCGGCGTGTACGTGCTGGCGGGTGTGCTGGTCGGTCTGGGCGGCATGATCGCGGCCTCCCGGGTCAACTCCGGTCAGCCGAACTACGGGATCTCGCTGGAGCTCGACGTCATCGCCGCCGCGGTCATCGGCGGGGCCAGCCTCTTCGGAGGCCAGGGTCGGATCGTCGGGACCATCATCGGCGCGTTCCTCATCGCCCTGGTCCGCAACGGCGCCGTCCTGCTCGACATCAGCATCCACTACCAGCAGGTGATCGTCGGCCTGATCATCTGGGCCGCCGTCTACTTCGACCAGTACCGCCGCCGGCGGCTGGAATCACAGGGTTGACATGCCATTTCGAGAGTCCGAACGAGGAAGGACACACACCATGGCACACACCACCACCAGCCGGCGGGCACGAGGGCCACTCCTGCGCGCGCAGGCGATTCTGGCCGTGGCCGCGGCGACCGCTCTGCTCAGCGCCTGCGGCGGGGTCGAGGTCCGGGACGGAGGCGACGGCGCGACCAAGGACGCGAGCGGGCCGTTGAAGCTCGCCGTCGTCCCGAAGGCGGTCGGGGCCGACTACTGGAACACGGTGAAGGCGGGTGCCGAGTGCGCCGCGCAGCGCGCGGGTGACGTCACCGTCCAGTGGGACGGGGTCACCACCGAGACCGATGTCGAGGGTCAGGTCAACCTGATCCAGAACTACGTCACCAAGAAGGTCGACGGCATCGTCTACGCGGCCACCGACTCCAGTGCGCTGGCGCCCGCCACCGACAAGGCGCTCGCCGCGAACATCCCGGTCGCGATGATCGACTCCGGCACCAGCCCGCAGCCGTCGAACGTGCCGCTGTTCGCCACCGACAACCGCGCGTCGGCCACCGAGGCGGCGAAGCTGCTCGCCACCGAACTCGGCCCCGGCAACCACGAGGTGGCGCTGGTCGAGTTCCAGCCCGGTTCGCAGACCAACACCGAGCGGGTCGACGGCTTCAAGGCCGGTCTCGCCCAGTATCCGAACCTGAAGCTGGTCGGCCAGCAGCCCAGCCGCAGTGACGTCAACGAGGCACGACGCGTCACCGAGAACATCCTCACCGCCAACCCCAACCTCGCGGGCGTCTTCGCTGCCAACGAGCCGAGTGTGCTCGGCGCCGCGCAGGCCATCCAGGCGGCCGGCAAGTCCGGCAAGGTGGTCATCATCGGGTGGGACGCCGCCCCGGACGAGATCGCCGGGGTACGCAGCGGCCAGATCTCCGCGCTGGTCGTGCAGAACCCGTTCAAGATGGGCTACTTCGGCGTCGACAAGATGGTCAAGCACCTGCGGGACAAGGCGCCGCTGGCGTCGGCCGACACCGGCGTCACGTTCGTCACCAAGGAGAACATCGACTCCGCGGAGATCAAGGCGGTGCTCGAGCCCAGCTGCGCCAACCCCCCGGTGCAGTGATGGGTACGACCCCGACGGCCACCGCCGACAGCGACCGGCAGCCCACCCCCGACGAGCCGCCGGTCCTCGAAGCCCGTGGCATCGTCAAGCGGTTCGGGCACGTCGAGGCGTTGCGCGGCGCCGACTTCACTGTCCACCGGGGTGAGGTCGTCGCGCTGATCGGCGACAACGGCGCCGGGAAGAGCACCCTCATCAAGACGCTGTCCGGTGTGCACCCGCCCGACGAGGGCGAGATCCGGGTCGGTGGTCGTCCCGTCCGGTTCTCCACCCCGGTCGACGCCCGGCGCGCCGGGGTGGAGACCGTCTACCAGGACCTCGCCGTCGCCGACGACCTCAGCGTGGCCGCCAACCTGTACCTCGGGCGGGAGATCCTGCGCTCCGGGCCGCTGGGTCGGCTCGGGCTGCTCGACAAGCGCGCGATGCGGCTGGGCGCCGCCGCCGCCCTTGACGAACTGGGCGTACGGATCCCGCGGGTCACCACCCCGATCGCGATGTTGTCCGGTGGGCAACGGCAGTGCGTCGCGGTGGCCCGCGCCATCATCTGGGCGACCAACGTGGTCATCCTCGACGAGCCCACCGCCGCACTCGGTGTCGTCCAGACCGGGCGGGTGCTCGACGTGGTCCGGCGCGCCCGCGACGCCGGCATGTCGGTGGTGCTGGTGAGCCACAACATGCCGCAGGTGCTCGAGATCGCCGACCGGGTCGAGGTGCTGCGCCTCGGTCGGCGGGCGGCCCGACTGCGCGCCGACGAGGTCACCACCGACGACCTGGTGGCGGCCATGACCGGGAGCACCAGTGTGGAACGCGACGAGCGGTGACCGTGGCCGTCGACCGCGTGGGCGGTCACGACCGCGCGGTGTCGGAGCCGGCCTCGGCGTCGTCGGGCAACCCGTACAACGACTCCTCCACCCCGATCAGGTGGTTGGCCATCCGGATACGGGCCCGCTCCGGGTCACGTGCCGCAAGGGCCTTGAGGATCGCCACGTGTTCGTCGTGGGTGCGCCGGTCCGCGCCTTCCTCGTGCAGGCTCCGCCACAGCCGGCCCCGCACGGTGCGCCCGGCGAACGCCTCGATCAACCCGATGAGCACCGGATTCTCGGCGTGCACCGCGATGATCCGGTGGAAGGCGATGTCGATCTCGAGGATGCGCTCGTGGTCCTGCGGTGACTGGCCGACCATCCGGGCCGCCTCGGCGAGCAGGTCACCGGCCTGGGCGAGGGCCTCGTCGGTCATCCTGGTCGCCGCCAGTTGGGCGGCCTCGCACTCCAGCAGTCGCCGGACGGTGTGGATGTGCCGGGGGTCGCCCTGGCCCTGGAAGTCCACCACGAAACCCATCGGGGCCAGCAGTTGCGGCGCGTCGAGGTTGGTGACGTAGGTGCCGTCACCCTGACGGATGTTGACGATGCCGAGGATCGACAGAGCCGACATGCCCTCGCGCAGCGAGCCGCGCGAAACGCCGAGCGACTCGGCGAGGTCCTTCTCGATGGGCAGTCGGTCCCCGGGCTTGAACTGCCCTTCGAGGATCATCCGCTTGATGCCGTTCACCACTTCGTCGGTGCGCGACATGACACCCCCTAGCGGCCGGCGGGGGTGGCCGTCCCACCCGCGATCACGTACGGCTCCGAGGATGACACGGTAGTCGGGTCCGACGCCGCCCAGTAGTGGCCGTCGGGAAACCGGTAGAGCGCGACCGACTCCTGACGCATCCGGGTGGAGTAGCCGGGCTGGCTGGGCAGGACGTAGCCGCTGCCCGAGCCGGTGTCCCGGACGACGCACGGGTCGGTGAAGTGCTCGTGCAGGTGGTCGACGAACTCGGTGACCCGGTCGGTGAGATCCCCGGAGATCGCGACGTAGTCGAGCACCGACACGTGTTGGACCATCTCGCAGAGCCCGACTCCGCCGGCGTGGGGGCACACCGGCACGTCGAACTTCGCGGCGAGGAGCAGCACGGCGACGATCTCGTTGATGCTGGCCAGCCGACCGGTGTCCAGCTGGCAGAAGTCGATGGCCCCGGCCTGGAACAGCTGCTTGAACATCACCCGGTTGTGACAGTGCTCGCCGGTGGCCACGCCGATGGGAGCGACAGCGCGGCGGATGGCCGCGTGGCCCAGGATGTCGTCGGGACTGGTCGGCTCCTCGATCCACAGGGGTGTGAACTGGGCGAGGGCGTTGACCCACTCGATGGCCTGACCGACGTCCCAGACCTGGTTGGCGTCGATCATCAGGTTGCGGTGCGGGCCGAGGATCTCCCGGGCGATGCCGCAGCGGCGGATGTCGTCGTCGAGGTTGGCGCCCACCTTGAGCTTGACGTACCCGTAGCCGGCGTCCACCGCCTCCTGGCAGAGCCGGCGCAGCTTGTCGTCGCCGTAGCCGAGCCAGCCGGCCGAGGTGGTGTAGGCGGGGTAGCCGGTGCGGTCGAGCTCGGCGAGGCGGTCGGCCCTGGTGCTCTCCTTGGCCCGCAGGATGGCCAGTGCCTCGTCCCGGGTCAGCGCGTCGGACAGGTAGCGCAGGTCCGCGATGTCGACGAGTTGCTCGGGGGACATGTCGACGAGCAGTCGCCACAGCGGCTTCCCGGCGAGCCGGGCGACCAGGTCCCATGAGGCGTTCAACACGGCGGCGAGGGAGAGGTGGACGACGCCCTTCTCCGGCCCGAGCCACCGCAGTTGGCTGTCGGAGGTGAGGAGTCGGTAGACCGCGCCCATGTCCGTGGCCATCGTCGCCACGTCCAGGCCGACCAGAAGCTGCGCCTGGTGCACCGCGGCGGCGGCGACGATGTCGTTGCCTCGACCGATGGTGAAAGTCAGCCCGTGACCCGCGAGCGGCACGCCCACGCTGTCGACACCGTCGGTGTGCAGGATGACGTACGCCGCCGAGTAGTCGCCGTCCTTGTTCATGGCGTCGGACCCGTCGGCGGTCAGTGAGGTGGGAAAACGGACGTCCTCGACGGTGACGGCGGTGATCTGCGGCATGCGCTCCTCGCCCGGCTAGGCAAAAGATCGGATGATCACCCGGAGTATACGGAGGGCGGTTCTGACGCGTCAACGACCTTGATCCACCCTGAAGGACGGACATCCATCGTCTCGGGGCCGTCGAGCCTGGTCAATGTCCGAACCTGATCCACTGTGCCCATTGGCGCGATACATCAAATCTTTGCCGGTGTCGGCGGCCCGTGGGTCGCGTCGTGCCGTCAGTCGCACCGCCTGCGGCTGCTGCTGCCATCGACGCGCCTCGCCGGCCGGGACGAACCCGCCCCGGTGTGGCTGGTGATCACCGTCACCGGCCCGGCCGCGACACGCCGGGACCGACATGTGGGGTGTGACAACGCCTGCATCCCTATATATGGTGTCGAGCGCAGCTGGTTCGACCGCTCATCCGGTGCGGTCGAGGCAAGAGGGAACCCGGTGGAAATCCGGGACTGTCCCGCAGCGGTGAGTGGGAACGACCGCCGTCATCAGCACTGGGCCACCAAGCGGCCTGGGAAGCGACGGCCAGTAGGAGACCGGCCAGCCCGGTTGTGCCCACGAGTCCGAAGACCTGCCAGCGCGCCGCGTACCCGCACCCGGGTGGGCGGCGGTCCGAGGCCGCGTGGGACGGCTGACGCCACCTGACCCACGCCGTGCCGGCGTGGCGTCCGTCGGTGTCTGTCTCCTCGCGTCCGGACCACCAGGTCTCGAACTCCGAGGAGCGAGTGGTGACAGTCACCGAGGTAGTCCCCGTCAGCGGCGACGCGACAGTGCGGCGGACGCCGATGCAGGTCCGCAAGCGCAACGGCGCCACCGAACCCGTGGACGTGAACAAGATCGTCCGGGCGGTCGAGCGGTGGGCCGACGACCTGACCGATGTCGATCCGATGCGCGTCGCCACCCGCACCATCAGCGGCCTGTACGACGGCGCGACGACGGCAGAGCTGGACCGGCTGTCCATCCAGACCGCGGCCGAGATGATCGGCGAGGAGCCGCAATACTCGCGCCTCGCCGCCCGGCTGCTGGCCGGTTACGTCGACAAGGAGGTGCGTCGGCAGGGCATCACCTCGTTCAGCGCGGCGATCCGGGTCGGCCACGCCGAGGGCCTGATCGGAGACGACACCGCCGCGTTCGTCGCCGCACACGCCACGATGCTCGACGCCGCCGTCGATCCGGACGGCGACCGGCGATTCGAGTACTTCGGCCTGCGTACGGTGGCCGACCGGTACCTGCTGCGCCACCCCACCAGCAGGCTGGTGCTGGAGACCCCGCAGTACTGGCTGCTGCGGGTGGCCTGTGGTCTGTCCACCACGCCCGACGAGGCGACCGGCTTCTACCGGCTGATGTCCAGCCTGGCCTACCTGCCCAGCTCGCCGACCCTGTTCAACTCCGGCACCCGGCACACCCAGATGTCCTCCTGCTATCTGGTCGACTCCCCGCTCGACGAATTGGACTCGATCTACCAGCGGTACGCCCAGGTCGCCAACCTGTCCAAGTTCGCCGGCGGCATCGGCATCGCGTACTCCCGGGTCCGGTCCCGGGGCGCGCTGATCCGCGGCACCAACGGGCAGTCCAACGGGATCGTGCCGTGGCTGCGCACGCTGGACGCGAGCGTCGCCGCGGTCAACCAGGGTGGCCGGCGCAAGGGCGCGGCCTGCGTCTACCTGGAGCCGTGGCACCCGGACATCGAGGAGTTCCTGCAACTGCGCGACAACACCGGCGAGGACGCCCGACGCACCCACAACCTGAACCTCGCCAACTGGGTCCCCGACGAGTTCATGCGCCGGGTCGAGGCCGACGAGATGTGGTCGCTGTTCGACCCGCACGAGGTGCCCGAGCTGCCCGACCTGTGGGGTGAGCGGTTCGACGCCGCATACCGCGAGGCCGAGGCGCAGGGCCGCTACGTGCGGCAGGTCCCGGCCAGGGAGCTGTACGGGAAGATGATGCGGACCCTGGCCCAGACCGGCAACGGGTGGATGACCTTCAAGGACGCCGCCAACCGCTTGTGCAACCAGACCGCCGAGCCGGGCAACGTGGTGCACCTGTCCAACCTCTGCACCGAGATCGTCGAGGTGTCCAGCGACGCCGAGACCGCCGTGTGCAACCTCGGTTCGGTGAACCTCGCCGCCCACCTCACCGACGGTGGCATCGACTGGGAGCGGCTGCGCGCCACGGTCCGTACCGCTGTGACGTTCCTGGACCGGGTCATCGACATCAACTACTACCCGACCTCGCAGGCGGCGGCGAGCAACCCCCGCTGGCGGCCGGTCGGGCTCGGGCTGATGGGCCTTCAGGACGTGTTCTTCGCGCTGCGGCTGCCGTTCGACTCGCCGGCCGCGCGGGAGCTGTCCACCCGGATCAGCGAGGAGCTGTACCTGACCGCGCTGGAGACCTCGGCCGACCTGGCGCGTCGCTTCGGCGCGCATCCGACCTTCGCGCAGACCCGGGCCGCGCGGGGTCAGTTGCAGCCCGACCTGTGGGGCGTCGAGGGCACCCAGACCGCGCGCTGGGACGCGCTGCGCGAGCGGGTCGAGGCGTACGGGCTGCGCAACTCACTGTTGGTGGCGGTCGCCCCGACCGCGACCATCGCCTCGATCGCCGGGTGCTACGAGTGCATCGAGCCGCAGGTGTCGAACCTGTTCAAGCGCGAGACCCTGTCGGGGGAGTTCCTGCAGGTCAACACCGCTCTGGTACGCGAGCTGAAGGCCCGCGGTCTGTGGACCGAGCGGATCCGGTCGGCGATCAAGCGGGCCGAGGGGTCGGTGCAGGACATCGCCGAGCTGCCGGCCGGCGTACGGGAGTTGTTCCGCACCGCGTGGGAGCTGCCGCAGCGCGCTTTGATCGACCTGGCCGCGGCCCGTGCCCCGTTCATCGACCAGTCCCAGTCGCTGAACCTGTTCCTGGCCGCACCGACCATCGGCAAGCTGTCCTCGATGTACCTGTACGCCTGGAAGGCCGGGCTGAAGACCACCTACTACCTGCGCTCCCGCCCCGCCACGCGGATCCAGCAGGCGACCGTCAGCGCTGTCGCACCCGTCGCACCCGTCTCCGTCGACGCGGAGGCGCTGGCCTGCTCGCTGGAGAACCCCGAGTCGTGCGAGGCCTGCCAGTGACCGCCGCCGACACCACCGCCGCCGACACCGCACCACCGACACGAGGACCACGCACATGCTGCTCGACCCCGGGATGGACCTCACCCTCCGCCCGATGCGCTACCCGCACTTCTTCGACCGGTTCCGCGACGCCATCCGCAACACCTGGACCGTCGAGGAGGTCGACCTGCACGCCGACCTCACCGACCTGGACAAGCTGTCGCCGGCCGAGCGGCACCTGGTCAGCCGCCTCGTGGCGTTCTTCGCCACCGGCGACACGATCGTCGCGAACAACCTGGTGCTCAACCTGTACCAGCACGTCAACAGCCCCGAGGGCCGCCTCTACCTGTCCCGGCAACTGTTCGAGGAGGCCGTGCACGTCCAGTTCTACCTCAACCTGCTCGACACGTACGTGCCCGACGAGACCGAGCGGTTCGCCGCCTTCGCCGCCATCGAGAACATTCCCTCGATCCGTCGCAAGGCCGAGTTCTGCTTCCGCTGGATCGACTCGCTCAACGACCTGCGGGAGCTGCGGTCCCGGGAGGACCGACGGACGTTCCTGCTCAACCTGATCTGCTTCGCCGCCTGCATCGAGGGGCTGTTCTTCTACGGCGCCTTCGCGTATGTCTATTTCCTGCGCTCCCGTGGCCTGCTGCACGGCCTGGCCTCCGGCACCAACTGGGTGTTCCGGGACGAGTCGATGCACATGGCGTTCGCGTTCGACGTTGTCGACACCGTCCGCGCCGAGGAACCGGACCTGTTCGACGACGACCTCGCCGACCAGGTTCGGCGGATGCTCACCGAGGCCGTCGAGTGCGAGGTGCAGTTCGCCGAGGACCTGTTGGGCCACGGTGTGCCCGGTCTGACGCTGACCGACATGCGGGAGTATCTCCAGCACGTCGCCGACCGTCGCCTCGCCCAGCTCGGCATCGCCCCGCACTACGGGTCGACCAACCCGTTCGCCTTCATGGAGTTGCAGGACGTGCAGGAGCTGTCCAACTTCTTCGAGCGGCGCGTCTCGGCGTACCAGGTCGGGGTGAGCGGCACCGTCGCCTTCGACGACGACTTCTAGACGACCGATCCCGGGGCCTGGCGTCGCTTGGTGAGCCACCGCATCACGTGCAGGGGGTGCGACGCCGGGTCCGGAATCGGGTGGAAGACCTGTTCGACAGCGCCGTCGGCGATGATCAGCGTCAACCGCTCGTAGAGCGTCATGTCACCGGCGGTGCGGGTCGGCAGACGCAGCGCGTCGGCCAGCGTCAGCCTCGGGTCGGGGATCAGCGGGTAGGGCAACCGCAGCCGGTGCGCGAGTTCCCGCTGGTATCCGGTCGACTGCGCGGACAGGCCGTACACCCGGGCGGCGCCGGCCGCGCGGAGTTCCGCGTGGTGGTCGCGGAACCAGGCGGCCTGCTCGGTGCTGCCCCGGGCGCCATGGACCTCCAGCAGCCCGTTGGGCAGGTCGACGCCCGGCCGTCCGGTCAGTGGGTACACGAAGATGACGGTGCGTCCGTCGCCGAGCGCACCGAGATCGACCGGGCGGCCGTCGGTGCCGTAGAAGGACAGGGGTGGCAGGCGGGTGCCGACCAGCGCGGTGGGGTCTGTGCCGACCGCCGCGCTGCCGGGCACGACCTGGGTCGCGGCCGCGTCGAGGCGGGCGTCCAGCGCATCCCGCTGGGCGGTCAGCTTGCCGATCCGCTCCTGCAGGCCGGTGATGGTGCTGCGGTACGTGGCCACCGCAGCCGCGCACACGTCGGCGTCGTCGGCGCCACCGGCGATCGACTCGACGAACGGGCGGGTCTCCTCGACGGTGAGGCCGAGCGCCATCAACTCGCGGATCTGTGCCACCAGCCGCACCGCGATCGCGTCGTACTCCCGGTAGCCGTTGCCCAACCTCCGGGGCACGACCAGCCCGGCCGACTCGTAGTACCGCAAGGCCCGGACCGTCGTCCCGGTCCGTCGCGCCAGCTCACCCACCCGCATCCCGCGACCCTAAACCCGCACCCTGGGGTACGGGTCAACGTGTCCATCGTCGCGGTGCCAGGACCGCCGTTTCCTGCCAGTCTGGCGGAGAAAAGGCATCGTGAACAGGGAGTGTGTGATGACGGCAATCAGTCGGGTACGTGGTCGGCAGATTCTCGACAGCAGGGGCAACCCGACCGTGGAGGCCGACGTGGTCCTCACGGACGGATCGACCGGGCGGGCGGCCGTGCCCTCCGGGGCGTCGACGGGGACGAACGAGGCGGTCGAGTTGCGCGACGGGGATCGCACGCGCTTCCACGGCAAGGGCGTCACGACGGCGGTCGGCGCGGTGAACGGTGAGATCGCCGACGCGGTGACCGGGCTCGACGCGGAGGACCAGGCCCTGATCGACGAGACGATGATCGCGCTCGACGGGTCGAAGGACAAGGGTCGACTGGGTGCCAACGCGATCCTCGCCGTGTCCCTGGCGGCGGCGAAGGCGGCGGCGCTGGCGCACCGGCAGCCGCTCTACCGCTACGTCGGTGGCGTCGGGGCTCGCCTGCTGCCGGTGCCGATGATGAACATCATCAACGGCGGCGCACACGCCGACAACCCGCTCGACTTCCAGGAGTTCATGATCGCTCCGGTCGGAGCGCGGACGTTCGCCGAGGCGGTCCGGATGGGCTCGGAGGTCTTCCGCACCCTCCGGGCGTCCCTGGCGGCGGCCGGGCACAGCACCAACGTCGGGGACGAGGGCGGCTTCGCGCCGAACTTCACGGATGCCGACGAGGCGCTGCGTTTCGTGCTGCGCGCCATCGAGGACACCGGCTACGAGCCCGGCACCGACATCACGATGTGTCTCGATCCGGCCAGCTCGGAGTTCTTCCGCGACGGCGTCTACGACTACGTCGGCGAGGGGCGCGAGCGCACCGTCGAGGAGCACGTCGACCACCTGCTCGACCTGGTCTCCCGCTACCCGGTCAGCTCCGTCGAGGACCCGATGGCGGAGGACGACATCGCCGGTTGGAAGCGGCTGACGGCGCTGGCGGGGGAGCGGGTGCAGTTGGTCGGCGACGACGTCTTCTGCACCGACGTCGACCGGCTGCGCGACGGGATCGAGGGCGGTTACGCCAACGCGATCCTGGTCAAGGTCAACCAGATCGGCACGCTCACCGAGACCCTGGCGACGGTGGACGCCGCCCACAAGGCGGGGTACCGGGTGGTGATGTCACACCGCTCCGGGGAGACCGAGGACACCACCATCGCCGACCTGGCCGTGGGCGTCGGCTGCGGCCAGATCAAGACCGGCTCGCTGTCGCGCTCGGACCGCACGGCGAAGTACAACCAGCTCATCCGCATCGAGGAGGAGCTCGGCGACCGCGCTGTCTACGCCGGCAGCCGCTGAGGCACGGGACCGCGCCGGCTGCCGTGCCGGTGCCGTGCCGCCCGCTGGTCAGGTCGTCTGGCTCAGCTCGGCGAGGAGCTTCTCCACCCGGGCGCGGATCTCGTCGCGGATCGGGCGGACGGCGTCAACTCCCTTGCCGGCGGGGTCCTCCAGCTGCCAGTCCTCGTAGCGTTTGCCGGGGAAGACCGGGCAGGTGTCGCCGCAGCCCATCGTCACGATGACGTCGGAGGACTCCGCTGTCGCGTACTCCAGACGTCTGGGGGTCTGGTCGGTGATGTCGATGCCGACCTCGCGCATGGCCTGCACGGCGGCGGGGTTGACCGTGTCGGCCGGCGCGGAGCCGGCCGAGCGGACCTCGACGGTGTCGCCGGCGAGGTGGCGCAGCCAGCCGGCGGCCATCTGGGACCGGCCGGCGTTGTGGACGCAGACGAACAGGACGCTGGGCCTGGTGCTCATGAGGGGTTGCCTTCCGGGTTACGCGGTTGCCGAGGGTGCGGGAGTGAAGAAGCGGCGGCGCGCCCACAGGGACACGTAGACCAGCCCGACCAGGACGGGCACCTCGATCAGCGGGCCGACGACCCCGGCGAGGGCCTGACCGGAGGCGACGCCGAAGGTGCCGATCGCGACCGCGATGGCGAGCTCGAAGTTGTTGCCGGCCGCGGTGAAGGCCAGGGTTGTGGTGCGCTCGTAGCCGAGACCGATGGCCCGGCCGAGAGCGTAGGAGCCGGCCCACATGAGGGCGAAGTACACCAGCAGGGGCAGCGCGATGCGGACGACGTCCAGGGGGCGGCTGGTGATCGCGTCGCCCTGTAGCGCGAACAGGATCACGATCGTGAACAGCAACCCGTAGAGGGCGGCCGGGCCGATCCTGGGCAGGAAGCGTGCCTCGTACCAGGTTCGGCCCTTGGCGCGCTCGCCGAGACGGCGGGTGAGGTAGCCGGCGATCAGCGGGATGCCGAGGAAGATGAGCACGTTGCGGGCGATGTCCCAGGCCGAGATCGTCAACTCGGCACCGGACAACCCCAGCCACCGGGGCAGCACCGAGAGGTAGAACCAGCCGAGCAGACCGAAGGCGACGACCTGGAAGACGGAGTTGAGCGCGACCAGGACGGCGGCGGCCTCCCGGTCACCGCAGGCGAGGTCGTTCCAGATGATGACCATGGCGATGCAGCGGGCCAGACCGACGATGATCAGGCCGGTGCGGTACGCGGGCTGGTCGGCCAGGAAGATCCAGGCCAGGGCGAACATCACGGCGGGGCCGACGAGCCAGTTGAGCACCAGCGAGGAGATCAGCAGGCGGCGGTCGCCGGTGACGGTGTCGAGCCGGTCGTAGCGGACCTTCGCGAGCACCGGGTACATCATGATCAGCAAGCCGATCGCGATCGGCAGCGAGATCCCGCCGATCGTCACCGCTTCCAGCGCGCTGTCCAGGCCGGGGATCAGGCGACCGAGCAGCAGGCCGGCGACCATGGCCAGCCCGATCCAGGCCGGCAGGAACTGGTCGAGTCGGGAGAGGCGACCGACCACGGCGCTCTCGGTCGGGTCGCTCTGGACGGTGCTGGTCACGAGCAGTCCGGTCGGTCGGTGGGCGCCGCTGCGGGTGTGACGGTGAGCAGTGCGGAGAGCTGGCGCAGCATGGCCGGCCGGGCGCGGTAGTAGACCCAGGTGCCCCGGCGTTCGGCGTCGACGAGCCCGGCCTCCCGCAGCGTCCTGAGGTGGTGCGAGATGGTGGGGCCGGTCAGGTCGAACGCGGGGGTCAGATCGCAGACGCAGATCTCCCCACTCTCGGCGGAGGCGATCATCGACAGCAGTTGCAGCCGCACCGGGTCGCCGAGCGCCTTGAACGCGGGCGCGAGCACCGCGGCGGCCTCTGCTGGCACGCGTCGCTCGGTCAGCGAGGGGCAGCAGGCCGCCGATACCGCTTGATTAGACATTTCTCTAGGTTGACACTGATCTAATCAGTGTGCAACTGTCTGATTCGACAGGCGTCGAGACAAGCGTCGTCGAGCAACCGAACCCACCGGGAAGGAACACCTGGATGGCTGACCTCACCGTGCGGCCCATGACCGAGGCCGACTCCGAGCGGGTCCTGGCGATCTACCAGGCTGGCCTCGACGCCGGCAACGCCAGCTTCGAGATCACCGCCCCGACCTGGGCGGCCTTCGACGCCGCCCGGTTGACCGGGCACCGCTTCGTGGCCGTCGACCGCGACGGCACCGTCCTGGGCTGGATCGCGGTCTCGCCGACCTCGACCCGCGCGGTCTACGCCGGAGTGGTCGAACACTCCGTCTACGTCGACCCGGCCGCTCAGGGCCGTGGCGTCGCCCGACTGCTGCTGGACGCGCTGATCACCTCCACCGAGGCCGCCGGCATCTGGACGATCCAGTCCGGAGTCTTCCCGGAGAACGCCGCCAGCATGGCGCTGCACCAGCGGGCCGGGTTCCGCGTGATCGGCGTACGCGAGCGGGTCGGGCGCCACCACGACCGCTGGCGCGACGTCGTCCTGCTCGAACGTCGCAGCCCCACCATCACCTGACGAGCCCGCGCCCCTCAGGCGGGCCACCACATCGAGGAGTCAACGGATGAACGCTCTGGACGGCCTTCCCGTCGTCGTCATCGGCGCCGGCCCGACCGGTCTCGCCGCCGCCGCGCACCTGCACGAGCGCGGCCTGCCCTTCACCATCCTCGAAGCCGGCGACACCCCCGGTGCGGCCGTACGGCAGTGGGGGCACGTGCGCGTCTTCTCACCGTGGCGGTACAACGTCGATCCGGCCGCCCGTCGGCTCCTCGACGAGGCCGGCTGGGTCGCCCCCGACCCGGAGGCCCTGCCCACCGGCGCGGAACTCGTCGGCGACTACCTCCAGCCTCTCGCGGAGTTGCCGCAGCTCAAGCCGCACGTGCGGTACGGGGCACGCGTGGAGGCGATCAGCCGCCTCGGCCTCGACCGGCTGCGCACCGCCGGACGCGACACCGCGCCCTTCCTGCTCCGCCTCGCCGACGGCGACGAGCTGTTCGCCCGCGCCGTCATCGACGCCTCCGGCACCTGGGGTACGCCGAACGTCCTCGGCGCGTCCGGCCTGCCCGCCAGGGGAGAGGCCGACTCGGTCGCCCATCTGGAGCACGCGTTGCCGGACGTGCTCGGTGCCGACCGGGGCCGGTTCGTCGGCCGGCACACCCTCGTGGTCGGGGCCGGCCACTCGGCCGCGAACACCCTGCTGTCCCTGGCCGAGCTGTCCGCCGCCGAACCCGGCACCGAGGTGACCTGGGCGATCCGGACCGCCTCGCCGACGCGTACCTACGGTGGCGGGGCGGCCGACGCCCTCCCGGCGCGAGGCGCGCTCGGCTCGCGCCTGCGGGCGCACGTCGACGCCGGGCGCATCCGGCTGCTCACCGGGTTCTCCGTGCACGCGCTCGCCCCGACCGACGGGCGGGTGAGCGTGGTCGTGCGGCACGCCGACGGCACCGACGAGTCGATCACCGTCGACCGCATCGTGGCCGCCACGGGCTTCCGACCCGACCACTCCATCGCCGCCGAGCTGCGGTTGGACCTGGATCCGGTCCTGGGCGCGACCCGTGCGATCGCCCCACTGATCGACCCCAACGAGCACTCCTGCGGCACCGTTCCCCCGCATGGCGTGGACGAACTCGCCCACCCGGAGAGCGGCTACTACGCCGTCGGCATGAAGTCCTACGGCCGGGCGCCGACGTTCCTCATGGCCACCGGCTACGAGCAGGTCCGCTCGGTCGTGGCCGCCCTCGCCGGGGACTGGACCGCCGCCCGCGAGGTCCAGCTCGACCTGCCCGAGACCGGCGTCTGCAACAGCAACCCCGCCGAATCGGCGAGCGGCGACAACTGCTGCGGGCCGGAGCCGACGGGGCGTGGACTGAGCACCGGCATCTCCGGCGGGTTGCTGTCCGCGCCGCTCAGCCTCGTTGCCCTCGACGCCGCGCCCGCGGGCGCCTGCTGCACCACCTGATCACCGGGTTCGACGACGGTGCCCGTAGCCCTCGCGGCCGACGGGCACCGTCACCGCCGGCTGGCGCAGGCCACACACGTACGCGCCGACGGTCGGGCGACCAGCCGCTCGGCGGGAATGGGACGGGAGCACCGTTCGCACACGCCGTAGCTGCCGTCGTCGACCCGCCGCAGCGCGTTGTCCAGCTCGGCCAGGCGTCGGCGGGCCGCGTCCAGGACGGCGGTGAGTTGCGCGCGCTCGAAGGCGATGGTGCTGCCCTCGGGGTCGTGCTCGTCGTCGGCGTTGGACGACCGGGAGGCCTCGAAGAGGCTCCGAAGGTCACCGTCCAGGGCTGCGGCCTGCGCTTCGGTCTGCTCACGCAGCCGCAGTAGTTCCTCGCGGACCGCGCTGGAGTTCCTGTCCATGGCCACTCCACCGTACCCCCGCAGTGAGCGTGGTCGCTCACATGAAGTTGCGGGTGTGCAGGGCGGACAGCGCGGCCGCCTCGTCGGGCCGGAAACCCAGCCGTACCAGTCGGCGCTGGCGGCCCTGATCCATCGCGTGTTGCAGGGCCTGCACCCGGTCGAAGCCGGCGGACACATCGTCGGGATGCCAGCCGCCCGCCGCGAGCACCACCAGCGCGTCGAAGACGTCCGCGTTGAGGCCGGCGGTGTCGACGAGCGCGTCGTGGCGGCGGTGGATGGCCGCCCGCAGCCGGTCCCGCAGCAGCGGGTCGAGCCGCGCCTGATGCTCCAGGTGCGCCATGCCGAACACCACGTGCCGGCGCTCGTCCTGCATGGCGAGCCAGCAGATCCGCCGCGTCACCGGGTCGGGGGCGAACTGGTGCAGGAACGAGAGCAGATCGACGAAGCTGCCCTCGCCGAGCACGGACAGCAGGAACGAGGCCAGCGCGAAGTCGGACTCCGCGACGAGCGTGAAGAGCGACTGTCGACCGCCGGCCGATGACGTGCCCATCTCAGCGCCCCGCAGCAGTGCCCGTCGGCTGAACACCTCCATGTGCCGGGCCTCGTCGGCCATCTGCACGGCGAGGAGCTGCACCACCTCACGGAAGTGCGGATGGATCCGCCCGACGAACCGGGCCGGCACGACGAGGGCGGCCTGCTCGTTCTCGACCAGGTACGTCATCACCTGCACCACCGCGGCCTCGACGTCGGCTGGCAGCGCGAACGGGTCGTCCCACGGCACCGCGGTCTGCGGGTCCCACTGCCGCGCCGCCGCCTGCGCGTAGAGGTGAGGAGCGACATCGGCCCACACCAGGTCGCGGTCGTCCAGGTCGAACCGGGCCTCGGGGCCGCCGGCTTCGAGCAGCGCACCCCGGGCGCCGAGCCCCCACCGCGCCGGCGGCCGGCTGCGAAGTGCCGTCGGGAGGGCGGGCCCGGCGCGCTCCGCGCCGAACCAGCGGTCGTCGTCCGCCGTGCCCCGGACCACCACCGCCACCACGTCGGTCCGGTCGCCCGGCTCCGGCGCTTCGACCCGATGACCCCGGCCACGGCACCAGGCGGGCAGGTGCACCGGCAGCGCCGGGTCGCGGCCGGAGACCGCCAGTCGGCCTCCGGGCGGTAGCCCGGCCAGGGCACGCTGCACCAGCAGGTGTGCGCCCCGGCCGAAGCTCAGGTCACCGAGGTGGACCTCGGCGTCGGCGGCCGGCGCCGCGCTCACGGCCGGTAGTCCGTGGCCGTCACCCGCCCGTCAGGGGAGTAGAAGCCGGTGGCGTCGACCGCCGCGGCCAGGGCGTCGTACCCGGTGGTGCGGCCGTCCTTCCAGGCCGTCAGCCCTTCCAGGTCGAGCAGCGGACGCACCTGTGCGTCGGCGTACGACATGCCGAGCAGCAGCGTGCCAAAGAGCTGGACCCCGGCGGACTCCGGCTCGCGGACAGTCATGTTGCAGTGGTCGTACGGTGCGGTCTGCGCGACGATCCGGGTGCCGTCGGGCGGCAGTGTGCCCTCCTGGACGAACGCCAGGTGGTTGGCGTCGATCATGCAGGCGGCGTCGACCTCCCCGGCCAGCAGGGCGCGGGCCGCGTCGCGTTCACCGCCGATGTGGTCGCCGTGCAGGCCGACGCCGACATCGAAGCGGCGCACGTCGACCTCGACCCCGGCGGCCGCGAGGTGACCCAGCGGAATGAGCGTCGCCTGGGGGCTGTCCACCGCCCCGACCGCGACCACCTTCCCGGCCAGGTCCGTGACCTGCCGCGCCGGCGAGTCGGCCCGAACCACCACGACCGAGGTGAGGTCCTGGTCGGTGTCGCGCATGGTGAGCGCGCGGACGGTCGTGCCGTTGGCGACCGCCAGTCGCTCGGCGCGCAGCCAGGCCAGGGGTGAGTTCCATGCCGCGTCGATCCGTCCGGCGACGAGATCCTCGACCTGTCGCTCGTAGTGCGAGTAGAGGACGAAGTCGAAGTCCAGACTACGCCCACGTAGCCACGCGCGGAAGCCCTCCCAGATGGTCACCACCTTGGGGTCGTACGCGACGGCGCCCATCAGGACCGACGGCGCCGGTATCAGCGGTTGGCCTCGTCGAGCAGTGGCAGGCCGGTGGCGACCCGGCCGACGAAGTCGTGCAGAGCGTCGGTGGTCGGTGCCATCACCCGGGCCGCCCGCGAGTCCCGGAAACGGCGCTCAAGGCCCAGCTCCTTGCGGAACGCGCTGCCACCGCAGAGCTGCATCGCGCCGTCGGTCACGTCGGCGACGGTCTCGCCGGCGAGCGCCTTGACCTGGAGGACCCGCAGCATCGCGTCGTCGCGGCCGGTCTCCAGAGCGGTGAGGGTGTCGCCCAGGAAGGCGCGTAGCGCGTCGGTGCGGATCATCAGTCGGGCGAGGTCGCGGCGGGTGACGGGCGCGTCGCGCAGGGCGGCACCGGTGTGCGCGAGCGTGGCCCTGGTGACATGGCGGCTCGCCTCGGTGACCGCGCTCTGGGCGAGACCGAGACAGAACGCGGCGTTGAGCACCAGGAACCAGGGGAGGACCGCACCGAGCGCGGTGTCGAGCCCGGCGCCGTCGGCCGCCATCATCGCCGTCGAGGGAACCCGGAGCCCGTCGGCGGTCATCGGCCGGGAGCCGTTGCCGCGCAGGCCGAGCCCGTCGAAGTCGCCCGTCACGCTCAGACCGGCACTGCCGGCCGGCACGAGCCACAGCGTCATCGGACCGGCATCGGGAGTCACCGGGAGGCTCGACCAGACGTAGCTGTCCACCTCGCCGGCGGAGGTGACCCAGCTCTTGCGGGCGTCGAGGCGGACACTGCCGTCGTCGGTGGCTGTCGCGGTGCCGGTGGGCGACCAGAAGTGGCTGCGGGAGCCGTACTCGGAGAACGCCAACGTGGTGAGGTGCCCGCCGGCCGCGATGTCGGCGCGGACCTCGCGCGGGCCCTGTGCCTCGATGACGGCGGTCGCCGCGTAGTGCATGAGGACCACCATCGCCGTGGAGCCGCACTCGGCGGCCAGCCGCTCGACGACCTCGGCGACCACCCGCATGCCGTGGCCGCTGCCACCGACCTCGCTCGAGGAGGCCAGGCCGAGCAGGCCGGCCGCGGCGAGGGCGTCGACACCTTGGCGGGGGAAGACACCGTCCCGGTCGACAGTCGTCGCCTGCGGGCGGATCACGTCGTCGATGACGGTGCCGAGGGTGCTCGCGACATCGGTGGTGGGATGGGCATTGTCGACAGTGGTCGTCATGCTGGTGCCCCTTCGACCGAAGCGGTCAGGCCGCCGTCGACACTATCCGAACTGGAGGACACAGCGCGAGCACCGGATCACCCTCTGGTACGCGTGCCGTCCCGGTGCGGCCGGCCGTGCCCGTCCTCCCGGTCGATCCGCAACTCCCGCTCCAGCTCGGCGATCACCGCCCGCAGGTCGTCCAGCCGTTGGGTTAGCGCGATGCGGTCCACCTCGTCCGGGACGCCGTCGCCGTCCTCGTCGTAGTCGGGGGCCAGTCGCTCGGTCATCTCCAGCCGGCGTGCCTCCTCCATCGAGTTGACGATGACGGCGATGAGGATGTTGAGCAGCAGATTGACGGTGATGACCACGTAGCTGACGTAGTAGAGCAGTGTCCACGGCGAGATGGCCATGCCCTGCTCGATGAGGTCCGGCAGGGTCTCCAGCGACAGCAGCACGAACAGCGTCAGCAGCGACTTGCCGATGTCGCCGTACTGCTCCGGGTATCTGCTACCGAAGATCAGCCAGCCGGCCATGCCGTACACGTAGAGGGTCACCACGGCCAGGGCGAGGAACCCGGTGACGCCCGGCAGGCTGCGCCACAGCGCGGAGACGATGGTCCGCAGACCCGGCGAGAACCGCACCAACCGGACCATGCGGGCGACCCGCACGACGCGCAGCAGCGCCGGGTCGCCGTGCAGGCCCGGTATGAAGATGGCCGCGATCACCACGAAGTCGAAGACGTTCCAGCCGTGCCGGAAGAAGTCCTGCGGACGCTTGCCGTAGGCCGCCAGCCGCACACCGATCTCGACGACGAAGACGGCGCGGAAGAGCAACTCCAGCCAGTGCAGTGCCGTGTTGGCCCGGTTCGGGTCGTCGTAGGTCTCCAGGCCGAGGACGATCCCGTTGGCGAGGATGACCACGACGATGGCGATCTCGAACGGGCGCGACCGGGCGAGCCGCGCGCACCGGGCCGCCCAACCGGATCGGTGCTGCGGCGACGGGGTCGGCTCACCTCGCTGGGCGGGCGCGGGTGCGCCACTCACCAGTCGGCCGGCTCGAACACGTGTGCCGGGGCCGCTGTGCGGGCCCACCTCCGGCCGTCGTGGTGGCGGTGCGGGTGGCGTGCGGGCATGCCCGTCAGCCTATCCAAGATCAATGATCGGGGGTACGACCGTCGTGGCCGCCGCACACGACGAAGACTGCGAACCGCGCCCGCTATCTAGAGTGGGCCGGTGAGTGACGCACCCCCCGTGAGCGCCGGTGACGGTGGCCCCGACCGCCCGCCCATCTGGAGCAGGCCCGAACGCGGCAGCCGTGGCCCCGCACCCGCCCACAGCCGGGACGCCATAGTGGTTGCCGCCGTCGCCCTGGCGGACGCCGAAGGGCTCGCCGCCGTGTCGATGCGTGCCGTCGCCAGCGCCCTCGGCACCGGCGCGGGCTCCCTCTACCGGTACCTGTCGTCGCGTGACGACCTGCTGGACCTGATGACCGACCGGGTCATCGGGGAGCTGCGGCCGTACCCGCAGGCGGAGGGCGACTGGTTGGACGCCATGGTGCTGTTGGGCCGCCGGCAGTTGGCGCTGTTCGGCGCCCACCCCTGGCTGCTCGACGTGTTCCACCGGGCCTCCGCCGTCGGCCCCGAGAGTCTGGCCTGGTTCGACAACTGCATCCGGGTCCTGGAACCCCTGCCCTGCGCGGTCACCGCCAAGTTCGAGGCCATCGCGATGATGACCGGCGTCGTGAGCCTCTTCGCCCGCCGCGAGGCCGGGGCCCTCAGCTTCGCCGGTGTCGACCTCGCGGCGTACCCGCACCTGGTCGCGGCCTTCGGTCAGCCCCCGGCGCCGGCGCCCCGGGCGGACCTCGTCGAGCGGACCCTGCGCAGCCTGTTGACCGGTCTGCTGCTCGGCGAGGCGGGCTGAGCGGATCGGCAGGTGGTGTCGGCCGATCCGTCGCCCGGCCGGTGCCAGCTGGTCTAGTTTTCGGTGGTGAGCAGGGCCGGCCGGCGAGCGGCGTGGTCGCACGTCAGCTGCGGAGGGGTACGCGATGTCGGATTCTGATCTTGGCGGGCTGCGGGAACGGGCCGCGAACGGTGACCGTGACGCGGTCGATCAGCTCGTCGAACTCGCCGGCGAGCGGGGTGACCTCGCGGAGCTGCGTCAGCTCGCCGAGAACGGCAACGCCGACGCGGCGGCCCAACTGGTCGAACTCGCCACCGAACTCGGCGACATGAACGAGCTGCGGCGTCTCGCCGACCGGGGTGACCGGGACGCGGCCGACCAGCTCGTCGAGGTGGCTGCGGAGCGGGCGGATGTCGGCGAGCTGCGACGGCTCGCCGATGGGGGCAACCGGGACGCGGCCGACGCGTTGGCCGAACTCACCGAGGAGCAGACCGAGGAGCAGGACGAGAACGAGTAGTCGACGCGATCCCTTGACGTCGCGCAGCCGTGGACCGGGCAGGCAGCCTGACCTGTGGTCCGTCGCCCGCCCGGCCGGCACCGGCCTGGCGGGTGCCGGGTCAGGCCCGCGCGGCCCGGACGGCGTCGCGCAGCGGGGTGCTCGGCCGCCCGATCAACCGGCTGAGGTCGTCGCTGTCGGTCGCCAGCTCGCCGATGGCGATCGAGTGGTCCAGTGCGGCGACGAACCTGGCCGTGCCCGCGTCGAGGCCGACGTTCTCAAGGGCCGAGGCCAGCTCGGCGGCGGACAGATCCCGGTGGACGACGGTGGTGCCGGTAACCTCCGTGACGGTTTCGGCCAACTCGTCGAAGGTGAACGCGGTGCCGCCCAGTTCGTAGACGGCGTTGCCGTCCTCCTCGCGGGTCAGCGCCGCCACGGCGGCTGCCGCGTAGTCGGCCCGGGTCGCGGCGGAGACCTTGCTGCCACCGGTGGCGCCGAGGATCGTGCCGGACCCCAGGTACTGCGGCAGCTGGTCGGTGTAGTTCTCCGTGTACCAACCGTTGCGCAGCACGGTGTAGGCGAGACCGGAGGCGGCGAGGACCTCCTCGGTGGCCTTGTGCTCCGGGGCGAGCGGGTTCGTGGTGGTGTCGGCCTTCAGGATGCTGGTGTAGACCAGCCGCTCGACCCCGGCGAGCGTGGCGGCCTCGATGACCGCGGTGTGCTGGGCGACGCGCTGACCGGGAGTGTCGCCGGAGATGAGCAGCAGACGGCGTACGCCGGCCACGGCGCCGGGCAGCGTCGACGGGTCGTCGTAGGTGGCCTTGCGGATCTCGACCCCGCGCGCGGCCAGGTCGGCGGCCTTCTCCGGGCTGCGGACGACGGCGGCGATGTCGGCGGCGGGAACGCCGGTGTCGAGCAACTGCCCGATCACCAGGCGACCCAGTCGGCCGGTGGCACCGGTGACGGCGTAGGTGGGCATGGGAACCTCCGGTGGATAGCGGCAGATCTGTAAGCACTTACTAATCTACAGCACTAGTCGAAGCGTAACCGTCAGGTAGGCTGGTGAGGTGAGCGACATGCCCGCCCAGGACCCGGCGGGGCCTACCCAGGAATTCGTCAGCGATGTCTTCGCCCGGGGGTGCACCTCCCGTGCGGCCTTCGAGGACGTCACCTCGAAGTGGGCCTCGCTGGCTCTGCTGGCGCTCGGCGAGGGGCGCTACCGGTTCAACGCCCTGCGTCGCCGCATCGACGGGGTCAGCGAGCGGATGCTCTCCCAGACCCTGCAGACCCTCGAACGGGACGGAATGCTCACACGCGAGGTGCTCACCGCGATCCCACCCCGCGTCGAATACTCGCTGACGCCGCTCGGCGCCCGCGTCGCCGAGCAACTGCGTGGCCTCGCTGATCTGCTGGAGGCGTCGGTGCCCGAGTTGCAGACGGCCCGCGACACCCACGAGCGCGACCGGGGCTAGACGGGCCCACGCCTCGGGCGAACGGGGCCGTGGCTCAGGCGTGCAGCGTCTCGCGCGGCGGTACGCCATAGCTGGCGTGGTAGCGGGCCGTGAACCTGCTGTGGCTGGCGAACCCCCACCGACTGGCGATCGCCGACACGGTCTCCCGGCGGGGGTCGGCGCGCACCAGGTCGTGATGGGCGCGGTCGAGCCGGATCCTACGCAGGTACGCCGTCGGGGTGGTGCCGAGATGACGGCGGAAGGCGAGCTGCACCGCCCGCAGGGAGACGCCGGCCGCACCGGCGATGTCGGCCGCGCTGATGTCCCGGTCGGCGTGCTCCTCGACGAACGCGATCGCCCGTCGCAACGTGGCGGTGCTGGCGTCGTTCCGATCCGCGGTGGTCGGTTCGGTGAACGCGGTGTTGGGAAACACAGTGAGCGCCGCCGCGGCTAGCATCCGCGCGGCATTGCCGATCACCAGCGGCTGCACCCCGTTGGTCAGGCTGTTCCGCAGGACGTCGCTGACGAAGCTGGTGGTGTTGCGCCACTGCCGGGCGAGTGCCCCACTGACGGGACCCAGATCGGTGAACCGGATCCGACCGGGCCGCCGCGTCGGCGCCGTGGTGGCCACCTGCGTCAGCACCGACAGGTCCAGCACACAGAGTTCCACCTCGCCGGGATGCCACCGTACGCGGCACGGCTCCTCGGGTCTGGTGACGAGGAGGACGTCGCCGGGCGCGAACCGGTCGGTCGACCCGTCGCAGGAGCGCTCGCCACGGGCGGTCCGGGCGCTGCCGACGACCAACCCGCCGAGGGTGGTGGCATCGATCTCGAGATGCCCGGTCTGGCGGGTGGTCGAAACGGCGAAGGGGCCGGCATCGACACGGTGATGGCTGAGCCGGTATCCGTTCCTGCTGTGGATGCGCAGTTTCGTGTCGTACACGGTGGACAGAAACTGCTGAATGGTGACGGGGTCACGGCTCTCGAACTGGTCGGTCTGCAGTGGTGTTGACGACATCCGCTGTCTCCGTCCGGTGCGGGTGCCGCCGGTTGGTGAAACGGTGTCGGCGGCGAGATCGGGACGTGCCGGAATGCTCGGCGGTGACCCGGCACGTCGTTGGCCGGCGGTGCGGTGCGGTGGGGTGAGGTGGGGGTCGCGAGCGGGACGGCAGCGACCGGTCGAGGGCGTCGGATCTGGTGTGACCGTTGGGTGTCGTGAGGACGCAATATCTGTCGATGGGAATGTCACCTTACGACAATCACGTCGCGTCGTCCCGCGAATCGCTGCGATGTGTCGGTAGGTCGACTTCGCTTTCCGGCTAGCGCGCCAACTGTTTTTACGCCTGCTGATCTAGCCACCCTCGTCGCCGACAGCGAAATCTTGTTCATGATTCCCCTGGGAGTCGGAGGACGACCGGGCCACCGCCGGGTGACCGGCCCACGGAAGGAGGAGCGTTGGACCGTATCGATCCTGACCGCGTCGTTCGGCTGGCCGTGGCCGAGGCGCTGGCCCGGGTGGCGGACGAGGACAGCCTGGGGCTGGGCGAGGGTGACGCGGTCGAGCGGCTCGGCCGCGCTCTGCGCGAGGTGCTGCGCCGCGCACTCGACGACCGGGTGCCCCTCACCACGCCGGACTTCGTCGACCTCTGCCGTGACCTGGGTCTGAACCGGGACGCCTTCGACCTGCTGGGGCATTACCTGATGACGGCATTGTTGGCCCACCACGTCGGGCCGGACGCCCTGATTCGCGTCGGGGTGCTCTTCGGCACCGTCGGGCGGTACCTGCCCGGTGCCCGCCCGGTCGGGCAGCGCAACGGCGGCCCCGCGCCACGGCGACGCGACGTGCGCGCGGACAACAGCGTCGTCGGCCGGTACCGTCGCACGAAGCTGCCGGAGCACCTTCCCAGCCCACCGAGCTGGACCTGCACCGGGTGTGGTCGTGAATGGCCCTGCGCCACGAAGCAGAGCCAACTGCTCGCCGAGTTCGGTGGCGCACGCGCCGCCCTCGCGGTCTATCTCGGCTCCTGTCTCGTCGCCGCCGCCCAGGACCTGCCCACGGTGCCGCTGCCCCGGGTCCGGCTCCGATTCCTGGGCTGGCTGCCCCGCGCCCGGATCTGACCAGGACGCCCCGGCCGCCGGTCGTCGGAGACCTCCCGACGGCACCCGAACCGGCGTGGGCACTAGTCAGCGGGGACATCGATGCGATGAAATGTGATCCACGCATCGCGCCCCGGGAGGACACCGATGACGCCTGCTCCGTCGCCCACCAGCATCCGCGCCCGCGCCGCCGTCGTCCTGGTCGGCCTGCTGGTCGCGGCACTACCGGCGGCCCCGGTGACCGCCTCTCCGGGGACCGCTTCCCCGATCGCGGCCGAGCCGGCGGCGCGGCACCGCCCGGTGCCCGCACACGTCCGGGGCAACCAGACGGTCCCCGCCTACTCCTACGCCGACGCGATCCGGGAGAGCGTGTGGGTCCAGACCTCCGCCGACAGCGATGGTGACGGTGTGCGGGACCGGGTGGCCGTGGACCTCGTCCGGCCCAGAGAGGCCGCGGCCGCAGGGGTCCGCGTACCGGTCATCATGGACGCCTCGCCCTACTACCTCTGCTGTGGCCGGGGCAACGAGAGCGAACTGAAGACGTACGACGCGGCCGGTGTGATTGCCAAGGCGCCGCTGTTCTACGACAACTACTTCGTCCCACGCGGGTACGCCTTCGCCGCCGTGGACCTGGCGGGCACCGCCCGCTCCACCGGCTGCGAGGACGTCGGCGGCCCGGCCGAGGTGGGCAGCGCCAAGGCGGTGGTGGACTGGCTCAACGGGCGGGCCCGCGCGTACACCGCTGACGGGCGGCCGGTGAGTGCCACCTGGAGCACCGGCCAGGTGGGCATGATCGGCAAGTCGTGGGACGGTTCGGTCGCCAACGGGGTCGCCGCCACGGGCGTGCAGGGGCTGGCCACGATCGTCCCGATCTCGGCCATCTCCAGCTGGTACGACTACATGCGCTACCAGGGAAACCTGCGGACCACCGACTACCCCGGCTATCTGCACTCGTACGTCAGTGGCCGCACCGACGAAGCCTGCGCGGACGCTCTGGCCCGGCTGCGCGCGGACAGCGCCGAGGAGACCGGTGACTACAACGCGTTCTGGGCGCAGCGCGACTACCGGCCCTCGGCCGGCCGGGTCCGGGCCAGTGTCTTCGTGGCGCACGGCGTCAACGACCTGAACGTCACGACCAACCAGTTCGCCCGCTGGTGGCAGGAGCTGGCCGACCAGGGCGTGCCCCGCAAGCTCTGGCTCTACCAGGCCGGCCACGAGGACCCGTTCGACGTTCGACGCGCCGAGTGGGTGACAGCCCTGCACCGCTGGTTCGACTTCTGGTTGCAGGGGCTGCGCAACGGGGTGATGAACGAGCCACGCGTCGACCTGGAGACGGCTCCGGGCGCCTGGACGAGGCAGCGGGACTGGCCCGCCCCCGGCACCCGCGACGTCCGGGTCGCCCTCGGCGCCGGCGACGGCGTGACCGGGACCCTCGGCGGGCGCGGCGCGCGACCGGGCCGGGAGCAGGCGTACGTCGACGCGTCACTGCCCGAGGCCGAGCTGGTCGCCCAGCCGAACACCGCGACCGCCGGGCGACTGGTCTTCCTCTCCGGTGCCCTGACCACGCCGCTGCGGATCTCCGGCAGCCCTTCCGTGCGGCTGCGGGTGCGGGTGGACCGGCCCACCACCGAGCTGACCGCCCGACTGGTCGACTACGGCACCGCCGAGCGGATCCGTTATGACAGCTCGGAAGGTGTGCGGACATTGGCAACCGAGTCCTGCTGGGGAGCCTCCACCGACGTCGATGACGCCTGCTACCGGGACACCGAGGAGATCACCGCGGTCTCCGACCACGCGGTGCTGACCCGGGGATGGCTCGACGCCGCGCACCACCGCTCGCTGCGGTTCAGCACACCCCTGCGGCCGGACCGCTGGTACACGGTGACCGTGCCGCTGAATGCGTACGACACGGTGCTGCCCGCTGGCCACGTGCTCGGCCTGGTCCTCGGCCAGAGCGACCCGGATTTCACCGAGACCGACGACCAGGACGCCACCGTACGGGTCGACCTCGGCCGCAGTGAGCTGATCCTTCCGGTCGCCGGCCGTGCCGGGTTGCCCGCCGTGGACGTCGCGCCGCCGGTGGTCACCGCGCCCGCCGACCCGTCGGCCGCCCGGACGGCTGGTGACACACGGCAGGTGCCCTGACCCGACGGGGCCTCGATCGGGCACCACGCGCGGTCGCGGCGTCACCCCCTGCTGCCCTGCCCCGGCCACAAACAGGCCGGGGCAGGGTGTTCATCGTGGGCACGCGTCTCGTACGACGGGTGTTCACCGCGCTCTCCGAAGCTCCTTGATCGAAAGAGCATTCGCTTGATCGAGGAGAGGCTCTCACGTGAGAGACAGACAACCCGAAGAGACCGAGCACGCGCAGCTGTCACGGCGCAAGCTGGTCAAGTACGCGGGCGTCGGGGCGACGCTGGCCGCGGCCAGCCCACTGGTCGGCGCGGGCGCGGCCTGGGCCGACGAGGAGCGCCGGCCCGGTGACGACGACAAGAGCGACCGGGGCGGCTCCAAGAACCGGGTGTGGCGTGCGGGCGACCACCACATCCACTCCGAGTACAGCGGCGAGTTCGACACCACGAAGTCCCCGATCGTCTTCCACAAGGGCGCGGACGCGGTCTACCCGATCGTCACCAACGCCATCATGGCGAAGAACTTCGGTCTGACCTGGGCCATGTGTACCGACCACGGTGGACCGACGCACTCGAAGGTGAACATCGAGCAGGCGTACCCGGACCTGCTGCGTTCGCGCAAGCTGGTCCCCGAGGTGCTCCAGTTCTGGGGCATGGAGTTCGACGCGCCCTCGCTGGACCACCACACGCTGATGATCCCGCGCCACGACGACGAGGCGAAGCAGCTCTTCGAGCTGGAGAGCCGGTTCGCGAAGTACGACGCGTTCCCCACCGACCCGGCCCGGGACACCGAGGCGAAGATGGTGGAGTTCCTCAAGGTTGCCCGGGGCATGCCGCACAAGCCGCTGGTGATCGCCCACCACGCGTCCCGTTCGGCGCCCGGCCTCGGCGTCTACGGCCAGGACACCCCGCGCGAGTTCCGCAACGGCAACAACGCCGCGCCGGACGTCTACATCGGTTTCGAGGGCGCACCCGGGCACCAGGCCGGCCCCCTCAACGGTGGCAAGCGAGGCGGTTACGGCAACCACCCCACCTACGGCGGCTTCGACCAGATGACCGCCCGGGTCGGCGGCCTGTGGGACTCGCTGCTCGGCGAGGGCCGGCGCTGGTGGATCACCGCGACCTCGGACTCGCACGTGCACTGGACCCGCGGCGGCTCCGACTTCTGGCCGGGCGAGTACAGCAAGACGTACGTGCACGCGCGCCAGGACTACGGCGACATCATGGACGGTCTGCGCAACGGCCGGATCTGGGTCACCACCGGCGACCTGATCCGCAGCCTCGACGTCACCGCCACGTCCCAGGGCCGGACCGCCGACGTGGGCGAGACCATCACGGTCAGCCGTCGTAGCCGTACCGACGTCGAGATCGAGATCACGTTCCGTCCACTGGGCGGCCCGAACGCGAACGGTGACCGCCCCGAGGTCCGCCGGGTCGACCTGATCGTCGGCCAGATCACCGGACCGAGCGCCAGCCTGGACGCCGACACCAACCCCACCACCACTGTGGCTGCCCGGTTCGGCCCGCGGGACTGGCGCCGCAAGGGTGACAGCTATGTCATCCGGCACACACTGCGCAACGTCGAGGCCGACACCTACGCGCGGGTGCGGGGCACCAGCACCGACGAGGCCGAGCCGCTCGCCGACGGGTTGGAGAGCCCGTGGGACGACCTGTGGTTCTACTCGAACCCGGTGTTCGTGCACGTGCGCTGACCCGGCCCGGCAGTAACACCGCGGGTCCGTCCCGCACCCCTCGACGTACGACGGTCGGGCGGTGCGGGCCGGACCCGCGCCGCGTTCCCGCCCCCGTCGGTGCCCGTCAGTCGGTGTCGCGGCGGCGGGCTCGGGGGGCGGTGGTCCGCCCGCCTCGTCCGGGCGCGGCGCCGGTGCCGCTCGTCGTCGGTGCCGGGGCGGGTTGCACCTGAGCCACCACCTCGCAGAGGTCGCGCAGCGGGTCCACCGCCTGGGCCGAGCAGGCGACCTGTTGGAGCAGCGTCCGTAGCGTCGCCGCGTCGGCTGGCGCGAGCGACCCCAGCAGGTGCGACTCCACCTGCCGCAGCGCCGAGCGCCGCTGTTCCCAGGCGGCGCGGCCGGCGTCGGTGACGTCGATCAGCCGGTTGCGCCGGTCCGCCGGGTCCGCGCGACGGGCGACGAAGCCGGGTCGTTCCAGGTCGTCGATCAGGTACGTGAGGACGGTGCGGTCGAGGCCGAGCTCCTCGGCGATCGCCCCCTGGTTGCGGGACGGCCCGTTGATCGCCGCCGTGAGCAACTGGTAGCCGCGTGGACCGCCGGGGAAGTCGGTGAGTGTGTGCTCGGCCGCCCGGACGTAGCCACGGAAGACGATCCCGAGCATCCAGCCCAGGTCGTCGTCGAGCGGATCGGGCCGGTCCGGCCGGTGAGTGGCACCCGTCATCCCCCGACAGTAGCGCAGTGACGCAGACCTTGTTGGCAGAAGATGTTCTGAGTGGCATAAGGTTGAGGTCATGACGCATCGCCTGAGGCGTCGTGCGAATCGGGAGGCTCACAGATGAGCGACTACGGCCACGACCTGGTCTTCGGATCCTTCGTCACCCCCAGCAATGACGATCCGGACCGCACGGTCGGCGTCGCCGTCCTGTCCGAGCAGGTCGGGCTGGACCTGGTCACCTTCCAGGACCACCCGTACCAGCCGGCGTTCCTTGACACCTGGACGTTGCTGAGCTTCGTGGCGGCCCGGACCAACCGCGTGCACCTGGCGGCGAACGTGACGAACCTGCCTCTGCGCCCGCCAGCGGTGCTCGCCCGCAGCGTGGCCAGCCTGGACCTGCTCAGCGGCGGCCGGGTCGGCCTCGGCCTCGGCGCCGGAGCGTTCTGGGATGCCATCGAGGCGATGGGCGGCCGGCGGTTGACCCCCGGCCAGGGCGTACGCGCGTTGGAGGAGGCCATCGAGGTCATCCGTCAGCTCTGGGACACCGAGACGCGCGGTGGAGTGCGGGTCGACGGCGAGTTCCACCGGGTGGTGGGCGCCAAGCGCGGGCCGGCCCCGGCGCACGCGGTGCCGATCTGGTTGGGCGCGTACAAGCCCCGGATGCTCCAGCTCACCGGTCGCCGGGCCGACGGTTGGTTGCCCTCGCTGGGCTACCTGCAACCCGGTGACCTGTCCAAGGGCAACGCGATCATCGACGACGCCGCACAGCAGGCGGGCCGGGCACCGCAGGACGTCCGCCGGCTGCTCAACATCTCCGGCGAGTTCTCGGCCGTCGGGCGCGGTCAACTGAACGGGCCGGCCGAGCAGTGGGCACGGGAGCTGACCGAGCTGGCGCTGGGGGAGGGCGTCAGCACCTTCATCCTCGCCAGCGACGACCCCGACGACCTGCGCCGGTTCGCCGGCGAGGTGGCCCCCGCCGTCCGTGAGTTGGTCGCGGCCGAGCGCGAGCGGGCTGCGGCGCCGGAGCGTACGCCGACTCCGGATCGGGCTGCGGAGCCGGAGCGGGCGGCAGAGCCGGAGTTGGCTGCGGAGCCGGCGCCGGTCGCCGCCACGCCGGTACGGGCGAGTCGCGCGAGCGTGACCGGCGGCGCGTTCGCCGTGGTGCCGACCCCCGACGACGGCGTGCGGCGCAGCGACCAGCAGGTCTGGGACGAGTCGGTCCGGCCGACCGGGCCGACGCCCGACCCGGACCGTACCTACACCCCGCATGAGCAGGCCACCGGTGCGCACCTGGTGCAGATCCACGACGGCCTGCGCGCCGAGCTGGCCCAGATCCACGACCTGATCGAACAGGTGGCGGCCGGCGAGATCGACGCGGGCACGGCCCGGTCGCACATCAACACCATGACCATGCGGCAGAACCGGTGGACGCTCGGCGTCTACTGCGAGTCGTACTGCCGCATCGTCACCACCCACCACACGATCGAGGACCAGTCGCTCTTTCCCCGGCTGCGGGCGCGTGACCCGCGGCTCGGCCCGGTCGTCGACCGGCTGGAGCAGGAGCACCACGTCATCCACGACGTGTTGGAGGGCGTCGACCGGGCGCTGGTCGCGTACGTCGGGTCTCCGGACGGTCTGACCGAGCTGCGGGCGGCGGTGGACCTGCTGACCGACGCCCTGCTGTCGCACCTCAGCTACGAGGAGCGGGAGCTGGTCGAGCCGTTGGCCCGGTTGGGCATCGCCTGATCGTCCCGGCCCCCTTCGGACGGCAGGGGTTGCCTCGACGAATCTGAGAGACTACTTTCGAAACATGTCTCTCAAGAACCCGTACGGGGATTTCGAGATCACCGAGCCGCAGGCGCTGCGGGCGCTGGCCCACCCGGTGCGGCTGGCGATCCTCGAACACCTTCAGCGGCACGGCCCGGCCACGGCGACCGGGCTCTCGCCGCACGTCGGGGCCACCCCATCGGTGGTCAGCTGGCACCTGCGGCACCTCGCGACGTTCGGTCTGGTCACCGACTGGGACGGTGCCAGCAGCAAGCGGGAACGCTGGTGGCAGGCCGCAGCCCGGGGCTTCCGTTTCACCGCGACCGACAGCGTCGAGGGGCAGTCCGCCAGCCAGCAGCTGCGCGGCGAGATGTTCGCCCGTAACGCCGACGCGCCGCAGCAGTGGCTGCTGAGCGAGGAGCCCCGACTGGACCCCGAGTGGCGCGCGCTGGCCGGCATCGCCGACACCCGGTTCGTGGCCACCGCCGACGAGCTGCGGCAGCTGGAGGAGTCGATCGAAGAGCTGATCGCTCCGTACGTGCGGCGCAAGGAGACGTCGGCCCCGGACGGCGCGCGGATCGTCCGGATGCTGCGCTACCTCCTGCCCGAGCCCGGCGACGACGAACCGGGCGAGCCCGGCGACGACGAACCGGCCACGTCGTGACCGCCGCCGGCACCGTGAGCGCCACCGGCGCCGTGCCCCCGCCGGCCCTGCACCGCGACCGACGGTTCCGCACCTTCTGGGCCGGCGAGACGATCTCCTCGTTCGGCGACCGGGTCAGCGAACTGGCCCTCCCGCTGATCGCCGTCTCCCTGCTCACCGCGACGCCCGTGCAGGTCAGTGTCCTCACCGCGCTGATCTGGCTGCCCAACCTGCTGGGCCTGTTCCTCGGTGCGTGGGTGGACCAGCGCACCCACAAGCGGCGGCTCCTGATCATCGCCGACCTGGTCCGCGCCGCGGTGCTGCTCAGCCTGCCGGTGGCCTACCTGTTCGACGCGATCACCCTCACCCAGCTCTACCTGGTGGCACTGCTCACCGGCCTCGGAGCGGTGCTGTTCGCCATGGCGCGGCAGGCCTTCTTCGTCGCCCTGGTGCCACGATCGGCGTACGTGGACGCGAACAGCAAGCTGAGCATGAGCCGGTCGCTGTCCTCCATCGCCGGCCCCGCCGTCGGCGGTGGGCTGGTCCAGGCGCTCAGCGCGCCGGGCGCGATCCTCGTCGACGCGGTGTCGTTCCTCGGCTCCGCGCTGCTGCTGCGCCGCATTCCGGTCACCGAGACACCTCCGCCGCCACGTCAGACGTCCACTCTCGGCCTGGTCCGCGAAGGGCTCGTGCTGGTGCTACGGCACCCGGTGCTGCGGGCCGCCCTCGGCTGCACCAGCACTGTCAACTTCTTCACCTTCATCGCCGGCGCGCTGCTGGTGCTCTACGCCAGCCGGGACCTCGGCCTGTCGGCCGGCGCGATCGGTGTCGCCCTCGGTTTCGGGGCACTCGGCGGGCTCGCGGGCGCGGCGCTCGGCCCACGGATCTCCCGCGCCATCGGGTTGGGGCGTACCGCCATGATCGGCGCGGTGCTCTTTCCCGCACCGCTGGCGCTGACCGCGCTGGTGACCGGCCCCACCTGGACGAAGGTGGCCATGCTGGCGGCCATCGAGCTGGTCTCCAGCGTCGGGGTGATGCTGATGGACGTCAACCTGAACGCCCTGCTCATCGCCGTGACACCCGACGACGCTCTGGCACGCCGGGCCGGGGCCTACAGCGCCGTCAACTACGGCATCCGGCCGGTCGGCGCACTGGTCGGTGGCGTGCTGGGCACCACCATCGGGCTGCGACCCACCCTGGCCATCGCCGGCTTGGGCGGCGTGCTCGCCGTGCTCTGGCTGGTCGCGTCGCCGGTGCGCCACATCAGAACCCTGGACGACCAGACGGCCTGACGCTGGAGCGGGTCGCCGTGGCGCGCGCTCACCCTGATGAGCGTGATACCGCAGAGTCATCTATGCACCTGAGGCATCACGCCCATCGGGCCGACCGCGCGCCCTCGCCGCCACCGCCCGACTCAGCTCAGCTGGCCTCCGCCACCAGGATCCGGGCCAGCTCGGCGGGCTGGGAGAACATCGGCCAGTGGCCGGTGTCCATGGTGACCAGTCGCCAGTGGTCGCTGGTCAGCAGCTTGGCCACTGTGTCGTTGGGCTCAGGCCCGTCGAGCAGACACTTGACGTACGTCGCCGGAAGCTCACCCAACGGCCGGGTCAGCACGGCCGGCTCGGTCAGCGTGGCCCCCGGGTGCGGCGTGGAGCCCTCGATCAGCCGGGCGACCTGCTCGTCGGTGAGCCCCTGACCGTCGAAGTCGGCCGCACCCAGCGGCGGCCAGTAGCCGCCGTTGTCGGCGATCAGCGCCTCGAAAACCGCCTGGCCCTGCCACCAACCGGACGCGAACGACCCGCCGTCGACCGGCACCTCCGCGTCGACGAAGACCACCCTGGCCAACCGACCGCCGATGCGCTCGGCGGCCTGGCCCACCGGAATGCCGGAATAGCTGTGCCCGACCAGCACCACGTCGCGCAGGTCGCGGCGCTCGATCTCGTCGACGATGTCCTGCACGTGGGTCTGCTGTCCAGCGGGCACGCCCCGCTTGTCGGCGAGACCGGAGAGGGTCACCGCGTGGGCGCCGTGGCCGGCCGCCCGAAGGGGCGCCACCACCTCGTCCCATGCCGACGATCCCAGCCACGCCCCCGCCACCAGTACGAATTCAGCCATGGGCGGGACCCTAGCGGCACCCTCCGACAGCCCCGACGCGTCAGGACCAGGTGCGGGCCTCGGCGGCGAAGAGCTCCGGCGGGCTTTCCACCGGCAACACGCAGAGCAGGTGACCGCCGGGTGCCCGCAGGACCCGACACTCAAGCCACTGCGACACCTCGGTGGCGCCCAGACCGATCAACCGCGCGGTCTCGGCCGGCACGTCGTCGGTCTCGATGTCGAGGTGGAAACGCGGCTCGTCGTCGACCGCCTGGACTGCGGCGACCATCCCCGGCAGCGCCTCGTGCAGACCGACGAACTGCGGCTCCTCCGGATGGGACCGGGTGCTGACGCCGAGCGCGGCCGACCAGAACTCCGCCGCCCGGGTGGCCTCCGCCGCGGGGGCGTCGATCAGCAGGGCGTAGACACGGCTTCGATGCATGCGTGGCAGCATATCGACGCCCGTCCACTCACGAATGGTCCAATGGGGACGGTCCGGCCGCCGGCCGCGCTCAGTCGGTCGGCAGGGCCGGCGGGCCGACCAGGGCGGCGAGCCGCTTCGGGGCCAGCATGCAGTAGCTCTCGGTGAGCAACTCGGCCACCTCGTCCCAGTCGGTGTCCCCGTCCAGGACCATGCCCATCACTGTCGGCCCCCACTCCGGCTTGTAGAAGGGGTACCCGCCACCGAGGAGCCCGGCGATCTCGTCAAGTGGCGACCGGAAGGTCAGCAGACAGGCCGGCTCGTCGAGCTCGGCGGCCCGGGCGTGGGCCACCTGGCGGTCGGGGTCGACGGTGAGGACGTGGGCGAAGGTCCGCTTGCGGATCCGCCAGCGGGTGCCCACCCAGGCGGGCTCCTCGTAGGTCTCCGGCAGCCCGAGGCAGATCGGCCGCAGCCGGTCGAGAACCTCGGGCGGGACGTCTCCGGGTTCGGTCACGGGCAGCGACGCTAGCCGCCCGGTGTGACAATTTCCGCTCGCCCCGCACCGCCCGCGCCGGTGGTGCGGGCCCTGTGGATCCGCCAGGATGGGGCCGGGGCGATCGTGGGCAGTCGTCCCGGCCCGTCCCACCCCCGTGCCCGCTGAGGAGTGCCGTGCCGTCCACCCTGCTCTCCCGCCGCGACCTCGACTTCCTGCTGCACGACTGGCTGCGGGTGTCTGAACTCGTCGAGCGTCCCCGCTACGCCGAGCACTCCCGGGAGACCTTCGACGACGCCCTGGACCTCGCCGAGCGGGTCGCCACCGAGCAGTTCGCCCCGCACAACCGCGCCGCCGACCTCGCCGAGCCCACCTTCGACGGGCAGCGGGTGCGGCTCATCCCGCAGGTCCGCGCCGCGCTGGACAGCTTCGCCGAGACGGGCCTGCTCACCGCCGGCCTGGACGCCTCGGTCGGCGGCCTGCAACTGCCGCACGCCGTCGCGGCGGCCTGCTTCACCTGGTTCCAGGCGGCCAACGTGGCCACCTCGGCGTACCCGATGCTCACCCTGGGCAACGCCAACCTGCTGCTGGCGCACGGCAGTGCCGAGCAGGTGGACACCTATGTCCGGCCCATGCTGGACGGTCGCTTCTTCGGCACCATGTGCCTGTCCGAGCCGCACGCCGGCAGCTCACTGGCTGACATCACCACCCGTGCCGAGCCCCAGGAGGACGGCTCCTACCGGCTCTTCGGCACCAAGATGTGGATCTCCGGTGGCGATCACGAACTGTCCGAGAACATCGTGCACCTGGTCCTGGCGCGGATTCCCGGCGGCCCGCCCGGGGTGAAGGGCATCTCGCTGTTCGTCGTACCGAAGGTGCTGGTCGGCGCGGACGGGTCGCTCGGCGACCGCAACGACGTGGTTCTGGCCGGGCTCAACCACAAGATGGGGTTCCGGGGCACCACCAACACCCTGCTCAACTTCGGCGACGGCGGGCACACCCCGGGCGGCCGCCCCGGTGCCGTCGGTCACCTCGTCGGCGAGCCACACCACGGGCTGGCGCACATGTTCCACATGATGAACGAGGCCCGGATCGGGGTCGGGGCGGGTGCCACCGCGCTCGGTTACACCGGCTATCTCAAGAGCCTGGCGTACGCCAGGGAACGGCCGCAGGGCCGGCCGGTCGGCGCGAAGGACCCGGCGGCGGCGCAGGTGCCGATCATCGACCACCCCGACGTACGACGGATGCTGCTCGCGCAGAAGAGCTACGTGGAGGGGGCGCTGGCGCTGGTGCTCTACTGCGCACGGCTGCTCGACGAGCAGGGGACCGCGCCGGTCGAGGCGGACCGCGAGCGCGCGCACCTGCTGCTGGACGTGCTCACCCCGATCACCAAGAGCTGGCCGTCGCAGTGGTGCCTCGCCGCGAACGACCTGGCGATCCAGGTGCTCGGGGGTGCCGGCTACACCCGCGATCACGACGTGGAACAGCACTACCGGGACAACCGGCTCAACCCGATCCACGAGGGCACCCACGGCATCCAGGCTCTGGACCTGCTGGGCCGCAAGATGACCATGCAGGGCGGCGCCGGCCTTACCCTGCTGACCGCGACGATCGGGGACACCGTCGAGCGGGCCCGGCAGACCGGTGGCGAGGCGGCCGGTCTGGCGGACCGGCTGGCCGACGCGGCGGCCCGGGTGACGGCGGTGACCCGTCGGCTGTGGGCCGACGGTGACCCGGTGCTCGCGCTGGCCAACGCCAGCGCGTACCTGGAGGCCGTCGGGCACGTGGTGATCGCGTGGATGTGGCTGGAGCAGGTGCTGGCGCTGCCGCCGGAGGGGACCGGCGACGCGTTCCACGCCGGCAAGCGCCAGGCCGCCCGCTACTTTTTCGCGGTCGAGCTGCCTCGTACCGGTCCGCAGTTCGACCTGCTGGAGAGCCGGGACCGGACCACGCTCGACATGCGGCCGGACTGGTTCTGACCGGTCAGCGTCGTCGGCTCTGGTGCTGCATCGCCTGCCGCCCCTTGACGACGCCCCAGACGATCACGATCACCAGTGCGATGACACCGATGATGGCCAGCCAGCGGACCGCCTCGAGGAGCAACCCGAGCAGGATGAGCACGCCGGCGACCACGCCGACGACCCAGAGCAGTGCGCGCATCTCGAACCTCCCGTAACCGGCCGCGCCTGGTGCGGCGGGCCCGGGTTCAGGTTCCCCGTCCGGCCGACACCATGCCGATTGATCGACTCGGGTTCTTTCAGGCCAGGGTGTCCGGGGCGCGGAGACACCCCGACTCTCGAAAATCAGAGTCGATCAAGGACGAGCTCAGCCGCCGGCGCGCGCCACGTAGACGGTGTTGGCCGACTGACCACCGGTCAACGGGTTGGCGAACGGCACGACGTGCGCCCGCACGTCCACGAACACCTCGGTGAGCGCCGCGGTGAACTCGGCGTCCGGCGGGTCGTCCGACCAGAGCGCGAAGACCCCCTCCGGGCGCAGCAGCGCGGCCAGCCGGCGCAGACCGGCCGGCGGGTAGAACGCGGCATGGCTGGGGTGCAGGACGTTGCGCGGGGAATGGTCGACGTCGAGCAGCACCGCGTCGAACCGCCGCCCGGGCACCTCGGCGTCGAAGCCGACGTCACCGGCCACCGCCGCGAAGAAGTCGGCCTGCACGAACCGGGTCCGCGGATCCTCGGCGAGGCCCGCCGCGAACGGCAGCAGCCCCTGCCGGTGCCAGTCGATCACGTCCTCGATCGCCTCCACCACGAACAGCGAACGCACCCGGGGGTCGCCCAGTGCCGTGCAGGCGGTGTATCCCAGCCCGAGACCGCCGACCACCACGTCGATCGAGTCCCCGGACACCTCGGCGAGACCGAGCCGGGCCAGCTCGATCTCCGCGACGGGGAAGAGGCTGGACATCAGGTACTCGTCGTCGAGCTTGACCTCGTACACCTCGACCTGAAGTGCCGGGTCCCGGCGTCGACGCAGGCTGATCGCGCCGATCGGCGTCTCCCGCCAGGCCAGTTCCTCGAAACGCGCGCCCACGGGTGGCCCTCTCGCCGTCGTTTTCGTCCCCGGATGGTACCGGTTGCCCCGTGCCGGCCACGCAGGGAACACGGGACATCGACGGAACGCATATCCTGTGCCCGGCCGATCCGTCGGAAGGGACCTGATGCCGTCGCGGCAGGACCAGCTGCACTCCTACCAGTTCAGCGTCCAACGGGCGGTCGCCGCCCTGGTCATGCGGGAGACCGACCCCGCGCAGTCGCCGTTTCGGCGGCTGGCCGGCGCGGGTCTGGCCAGCGTCCTGGTCGCGGCGATCGGGCTCGGTGGCTCGGCGCTCTACGGGCTGTTCGCCGGTGGCGGCAAGGGCTGGCGCGACCCGGGCGCGGTGATCGTGGAGAAGGAGTCCGGCGCCCGGTTCGTCTATCGCGAGCAGAAGCTGCACCCGGTGCTCAACTACGCCTCCGCGCTGCTCATCGTCGGTGCGGACCGGTCGAAGACCGTGCTGGTCTCCCGCCGCACGATCGACGGTGTGCCGCGCGGGCTGCCGCTGGGCATCGCGGACGCGCCTGATTCGCTGCCCGCCCCCGGCCGGCTGGCCAACGGGGGGTGGACGGTCTGCTCGACCGTCCCGGCCGGCGCGGGCAACGAGGCGCCCCGCTCGGCCCTGCTGATCGGCACCGAGCCCGACGGCGGTCGGCCGCTGGGCGACGAGGCGCTGCTGCTGCGCCACCCCGACGGCGGGTTGCACCTCGTCTGGCACCAACGGCGATATCTCGTGCGTGATCCGAGCCGGGTGCTGGCCGCGCTCGCCACCACCCGGGCGCAGGCGGTGCCGGTGGCGCCCGCCCTGCTCAACTCGCTGCCGGCCGGCACCGACCTCGCCCCGCTCGACCTACCCGGGCTGGGCCGTCCCGCCAGCGGCGTTCCGGGCACCACCGTCGGCACGGTCTACCTGGTGAGCAACTCCGGCGGCGGCCGGCAGTACGCGGTGGCGCTCGACGCCGGCTTGGCCGGCATCACCGAGTTGCAGGCGGGGTTGTTGCTGGCCCGCACCGGGCAGGGCGAGCCGGTGCCGATGACCCTGGGTCAGTTCGCCGCGCTGCCCACGGTGCCCGACCTCGCCCCGACCGGCCCGAACGCCCCACCACCGAGCCCGCCCCGGCTCGCCGCGGGCGGCGACGGGGCCCTCTGCACCCGCGTCGCCGACGACGGTGGGGTTGGTGAGGTGCGGTGGGGCGTACCGCTGCGGGACCTGACGGCCGCTCCCCGCACCGCGCCGACCGGCGGCGCGGTGCTGGCCGACCATGTGCTGGTGGAGCCGGGTCGTGGCGCGGTGGTCGAGGCCGCCGCGGCGCCCGGTGCGACCGGCGGTGCGGTTTCCGTGGTCACCGACCTGGGCCGACGGTACGTGTTGGCCGACCGGGAGGTGCTCGCGATGCTCGGCTACCGCAGTGTCCGACCGTTGCGGTTGCCGGCCGGCCTGGTCAGCCTGGTGCCTGCCGGCGCGACCCTGGACCCGGCCGCCGCCCGGGCCGTCGCCGCCCCCGACTGATCCCCCAAACCCCGCCCCCGGGCCGCCGGGCCGCCAGGGCGGCGGTGATCAAGAGGTTTGCGTCAAAAAACGGCGCGAGCCTGACGCAAACCTCTTGATCACCGGAGAGCGACGCGCGGCAGGCGGTGTCAGTCGGCCGGACGGCGCAGGACGCTGACCGCGAACGGCGCGTCGTCGCGCCACGGGCGCAGGTCCCAGGTGGCGAAGCGGTGCTCCACGCGCAGGCCGGCGGCCACGGCGTCGGCGTCGAACGCGGTCAGGGGGTAACCGCGCTCGGTGCCGAAGCCCACTGTCAGCACACCGTCGGGGCGCAGGTGCGCGGCGATCCGGCGCAGCACCTCCGGTTCGGTGCCGACGGCGACGAAGGCGAGGACGTTGCCGGCCAGCACCGCCGCGTCGAACGGCTCCGCCTCACCCAGCGCCGGTAGGTCCAGCTCGGCCAGGTCGGCGACCAGCCACGTCGGGCCGGGATAGTCGGCGCGGGCCGCCGCCACCAGCGCGGGGTCGGCGTCCACCCCCACCACTGTGTGCCCACGCTCGGCCAGCGCGGCACCGACCCGGCCGGTGCCGCTGCCGGCGTCGAGGATCCGTGAGCCGGGCGCGACCAGAGTGTCCACCAGGCGGGCCTCTCCGGCCAGGTCCGCGCCCTCGGCCGCGAGCTTGCGGAACCGGTCGATATACCACTGCGAGTGCTCGGGACCGGTGTCGGTCGCCCAGCGGGTCGGGTTGGCCATGAGGCCACCGTAACCGGGCCGGTGGGGGAGCGGCGGGGGACCCGGAGGAGACGATCATCCCTTCTCCGCGCCGC